>CAYYJL010000438.1:0-3142 GCA_964472245.1 uncultured Ignavibacteriaceae bacterium
ATTGAACTGGGTAAGTACAAATTCCCTTCTTATTCTCAAGCAGTCAGTCAGGAACATTATACACAGCTATGGCAAATATGCTTTGAGGGAATGGCAAAAAGAAATAAAAAGATAACTGAAGAAGTAAGAAACCGTTTAGAGTATGAACTTTCGGTGATTTCAGAATTAAATTTCCTCGATTACTTTTTGGTGGTTTATGATATTATAAGGGAAGCAAAAAACAGGGGAATGCACCTTATTGGCAGAGGGTCAGCTGCTAACAGTCTGGTTTCTTATGCTATGGGTTTAACTGATGTAAATCCGTTGGAGCATGAATTATATTTCGAACGTTTTTTGAATAGAGGCAGATTATCACCGCCGGATATTGATATCGATTTTTCCTGGAAGGAAAGAGATGAAATAATCAGGTATGTGTTTAAAAAATTCGGATATGATAAAACGGCAATGATTTGTACTACGGTTACATTCAGAGGCCGGTCTGCTTTCCGGGAGGTGGCTAAGGTGTATGGATTTTCCGACCGGGAAATTTCCAAGTTCAGCAAATTTATTCCGTGGACAACAGCAGAAAAGCTTCCCATGGTGCACAAAATATATCCGGAGGCAAGAAATTTACCGTTTGATAATGAACCATGGAAATCAATAGTCACGTTGGCGAGCAAACTATCCGGATTCCCGCGTCACTTAAGTATTCATCCCGGGGGCATTGTTATAGCACCCGACAAACTTACTCATCATGTTGCATTAGATTATGCACAAAACAAAGGGCTGGGATTAATCGTAACTCAGATGGATATGTACAGTATTGAAGATTTAGGTTTGGTTAAGATAGATTTGCTCAGTCAGCGGTCGCTTGGAGTACTTAAATCAACTCTCAATTTATTAAATGATTAATACCTTTCCTGTAAAATTGATTCTGTGTAATTTTGCGTTCAAAGGAAACAGAAGTTGATTTTTCATTTAGACTTGGATGCATTTTTCGTTTCAGTGGAGAGGATATTAGACCCCTCACTGGAAGGGAAAGCAGTTATTGTTGGCGGTGATCCTCAGGGACGCGGAGTTGTAGCGGCTTGTTCCTACGAAGCGAGGAAGTTTGGTCTGCATTCTGCCATGCCTATACGTCAGGCATACCGGCTGTGTCCGCATGGTATATATTTGCACGGGCATTATGAGGAGTATTCCAGATACTCCGGTCTGGTTAAGGAAATCCTGACCAGATATGCACCAATCATCGAACAAGCATCAGTAGATGAATTCTATATGGATTTTACGGGATGCCGTAAGATATATGGCTCCTTCTTTAAACTGGCAAGTGAATTGCAGTCCCTTATTAAACATGAAACAGGGCTGCCGTGTTCCATCGGGATAGGCGGCAACAAAACCATTGCTAAGATTTGTTCAGATTTCAATAAGCCGGCAGGTATTACTTATGTAATCGCAGGAATGGAAAAGGAGTTTCTTGCCCCTTTGCCTGTGCAGGTTATTCCCGGTGTGGGAAAAAAGTTCGTGCAAAGTCTTAATGCCAAAGGTATATATAAAATTGCAGACGTGCTTAAATTACCATTGGATTTTGTAACGGGAACCTATGGCAAAATAGGAAGTGACCTATGGGATAAATGCAACGGCAAGGGGAGTACGCTGCTTCATGTTGAAAGGGAGCAAAAAAGTATTTCAAAGGAAATAACGCTCGGTGATGATACAACAGATAAAAAGGAACTGCTGAAAATTCTTTTTACTTTAACAGGAAGGGTTGCACAGAGTCTGCGGGATCAGCTCAGTTTCAGTTCTACTATTTCCGTAAAAATCAGATATTCTGATTTTGAAACAATACTCCGTTCAAAAACAATTAATGCTACTGATGATGATCAGGAGATATATAAAGTTGCGGAAGATTTGTTTCTGGCGGGATATACAAGACGAGTGGCACTACGATTAATCGGCGTGAAGCTGTCAAACTTTACACCTTCGGTCCGGCAGGAGAAGCTGTTTGAGCCGGTAAAAGAGAAAAGAGAAAAGCTAATTGAAGCAGTTAATGAACTGAGAGAAAAATACGGTTTTTCCTCTCTGAAAATGGGGGTCAGTGGAGAAAATACCATTTCCAAACGAAGACTCGAAAGATAGTCCCTCAGCCCGGAGGCCAATTCATTTTTCTTCCGCCCAATAAATGGACATGAAGATGATATACCTCCTGCCCGCCGTCATTACCGCAATTAACTACCAATCGGTATCCTGATTCTTTTATGCCGCTTGATTCTGCGATTTTATTCGCAGCTTCAATCAACTCGGCTAATACTTCCGAATGTTCAGGCAGTTTCATATCAGCGATGGTGGGGATAACTATTTTAGGAATAATCAGTATGTGAACAGGTGCCTGCGGATTAATATCCTTAAACGCAAGTACCCGGTCTGTTTCATATACAATTGAAGCGGGAATTTCTTTTCGTATTATCTTAGAAAATATTGTTTCAGCCATGCTTACTCTCCTTTTTCAATTCCGTATTTTTTCATTTTGTTATAGAGGTGGCTTCTCTGAATTTCCAGTATATCCGCGGTTTTGGATATATTCCACGAGTTGGTTTCAAGCTGGCGGAGTATAAACGCCTTTTCTGCCTTTTCCTTAAAATCCTGAAATGAGTTACTATCTGAAATTAACTCATTCAGTGATTGTTTCTCGTATGGGAGGAGTTTTTCTATATCAATTCGGGAGATAGTATCCTTATCAATGATAATGATTATCCGCTCAACAATATTTTTTAGCTCGCGGATGTTACCGGTCCACGGTAAGCGCTTCAGGTAATCCATTGCTTCAGCGGAAAACGATTTTGTTTTTCTTTTATACTTGGTGGAAATTCTTTCCGAAAATGTTTTTACGAGTAATGGTATATCCTCGGTTCTTTCTCTCAGAGGGGGGAGATGGATTGGGATAACATTCAGACGGTGTAGAAGATCCTCCCGGAAATTTCCTTTTTCAATTTCTTCCTGCAGATTTTTATTCGTCGCACTGACAATTCTGACATCAACAGCTATTTTTTTGTTACCGCCAACTTTTTCAACCTGGCCTTCTTCTATCACGCGGAGTACTTTTGCCTGTGCCTGAAGAGACATATCACCGATTTCATCAAGGAAAAGTGTGCCTTTGTCTGCA
>CAYYJL010000439.1:0-3138 GCA_964472245.1 uncultured Ignavibacteriaceae bacterium
ACACAAATTTATGGCTGGTTCCCCTACCGCGGATTGTATGACCTGTCATGATAACAGTTCCTGCGAAGAATGCCACAACGGTACCACGTCAATTACAGAATCTAATACTGCCAATAATTTCTATACACCGTATGGCGGACAAGCCCTCTATAGCGGACGTAAATTGCAGAAAATTCAGAAGGCACACGAACTGAATTATCGTTTTACTCATGGTATTGATGCAAAGAGTAAATCTGCTGATTGTTCCTCCTGTCATCAGGTTGAAACATTCTGCGGTGAATGCCACACCGGTGCGGGTGAAGATTATGCACTTGCCGGTGTTATACCAACTTCTCACGGTAAATCCAATTTTATCACACTGGGTGTTGGTTCCGGCGGCGGTTTACACGCACAATTGGCAAGACGAGACATTGAAAGCTGTGCATCCTGCCACGATACGCAAGGTTCTGACCCTGCATGTATGCTTTGTCATACAGATACCGACGGGTTAAAAGGAACAAATCCTAAAACCCATAAAACCGGATTCTTTTCCTCAGTAAACGGCGATTGGCACACGGACGCTGGTTCAATGTGTTTCAGCTGCCACACTGATGCAAATGCAAAACCGGACGGCATTGCCGGCCTCGGATTCTGCGGTTACTGTCATGGAGCTAAATAGGTGAATTATGAAAAAATATGTTAAAATAATTTTATATATACTCACAATCCCCCTCGGGTTTTTAATCTCTGCCTGCGGCAGTGAACTCCAGGATACTATCTCTACCCCTGCAGGTGTCAGTATTCACCCGGCAGGTATTTCTAACCCGGCATCCGATGACTTTCACGGAAATATCATTAAGTCGAACAACTGGAGCATGGAAGATTGTAAATCCTGCCATGGTGCACAGTTTACCGGCGGTGTAAATGCAGCAAATTGTTTATCCTGCCACAGACAGCCGCAGGGTCCGCTCGCATGTAATACCTGCCACGGCGTGTTTGCTGATCCGGCAAAGATATATCCTCCGAGAGATCTTTCCGGAAATGCAACCTCAGACAAAGTGGGTGCACATGCAGTTCATTTGGAAGGCCTTGGTGCCGGAAAAGCACTTGCTTGCAATGAATGCCACACTGTTCCGGCAACCTTTGATGCAGCAGGACATATTGACAGCACAGCAGGAGCTGAGTTGATGTTTGGTATTAACTCCAGAATCAGTACAAACACTACCTCAAGCACGTACAGAACCGCAACTCTGCCGGTATATACCCCAAACCCTGTGTTTGGAAATATCACTGTTGGAGGGGCTACGGTAAAGGGTTGTTCAGATACGTATTGCCATGGCACATTCAAGAATGGCAACACAACCAATCAGGTTGCCTGGAATGCAGGTCCGGATGGTGCTAAATGCGGCAGTTGCCATGGTGATCCTGTAACAGGAAATCCGATGCCTAAAACAACCGCTCAAGGCGGCTCACATCCCCCGGTTGCGCAGTGTAACTCCTGCCATGGTGATGTAGTCTCTGTAAGCGGAACAACATATACAATTATTGATAAGAATAAACATATCAACGGAAAGTTGAATGTTTACAATCAGGAAGTAAATTTCTAATAGGGAATGTATCATGACTGAATTAACTCAGAATACGATGCACCATACACCCGCAGAAAAACTTGCTGAATTAACAACTAGGTTAATGGAAAACTGCCTGCGTAAAGAAGAAATCCGGATAAAGGAATTCCACCTTACGCAGGCGGAATACCGCTGCTTGAAACTTATTCAAAAGAATGAAAGCATTAACAGTAAAGTTATATCAGAAAGAATGGGGTTAAGTGCAAGCAGATTAACCAGGATTATCGGCGGACTTGTCGCAAAGGGATATATAAACCGCCAGGAGGAGCCGAATGACCGCAGAAACCTGCGTTTATCATTAACGCAAAAGGCGGTAGAGTTTCTCACCTTTATGCATGGTGAATATATAAAAATTCATACAGATGTTGTGGGGAGACTTTCTGCCGTAGAACAGACGACTGTTATTTCAACAGTAAATCAATTAGTCGGTCAGATAGAAGCATGGATTATTTCAGCCGGAAAGTCGCACTCTAACGGCTGAGTTTTTTGTACTCTTCCCTTAAATTTGTTTTGCAGGCAAGTAAATCCTGAGAAATTACTTTAACCTCTCCCAAGGCAGGCATAAAGTTGGTATCTCCGTTCCATCTGGGTACTATGTGAAAGTGTATATGTGCATCTATCCCCGCCCCTGCAGCTTTTCCTAAATTAGCCCCAATATTAAAACCCTCAGGATTCATTGACCCTTTCAATGCAGTCACTGCATTACCTATCTCGCTGAACACTTCCAGCAGTTCATCAGGTGTCAATGCAGAATAATCATTAATATGACGGTATGGAACTACCATGAGATGACCGTTATTATAAGGAAATAAATTTAAAACAGTAAAAGTCAGCTTATTTTTAACCACAATCAGTGACCGGGCTTCAGATTCATTTTCATCTTTTGCATTACAAAAGATGCAATCATCATTCTTCCCCTTTGTCTGGAAAGATTCTATATACTGTGAACGCCAGGGGGACCAGAGTTTATCCATTATATCCTATAATATATATGGAAGGAGGATTCGCTGATCCTCCTTCCTTCGTTTGATTAATTTCCCTCAGCCCGGGATTTCTGATATTCAGCCACTATATGATTTTCCACTTCTTTTGGAACTTCTTCATAGTGAGAGAACTTTCTCGAGTGAGTTCCTCTTCCCTGCGTCAAGGAACGGAGAGTTGAAGAATACTTGTATAATTCAGAAAGCGGAACCTGAGATTTTATCTTCTGGAAATGACCATCAGCTTCCATACCCATTATTTTGCCGCGGCGTCCGCTCATATCACCCATTACATCACCCATGAATTCCTCCGGCACTATTACCTCCACATCATATATGGGTTCTAACAAAACCGGTTTTGCTTCAAGGAATGCTTTCTTAAAGCACATGGAGGATGCTATCTTAAAAGACATTTCATCGGAATCAACATCGTGGTATGAGCCGTCAAACAAGGTGCATTTAACGTCAACTATCGGATACCCTGCAAGTACTCCTTTGTTCATGGATTCGTGAACACCTTTTTCCACGGCCGGAACAAATCTGCCGGGAAC
>CAYYJL010000440.1:0-3137 GCA_964472245.1 uncultured Ignavibacteriaceae bacterium
AGGGGCCATCAGTTAAGCTCTACAAGGATATTATGGCAAAATATCCGCAGGCAGTCCTGATTGCCTCCGGTGGAATTGGAAAAGTTGAAGATATATATACATTGGAAGAAAACGGCATTACCATGGCTGTAACCGGAAAAATGATTTACGAAAATAAAATTACCAAAGAGGAGCTGAAGAAATTTGCCGGCTAAAAGAATAATACCGTGCCTCGATATAAAAGAGGGAAGGGTAGTGAAAGGCACAAACTTTGTTGACCTGAAGGATGCGGGTGACCCCGTTGAGCTTGCGGAACGCTATTATAAAGAGGGCGCCGACGAACTGGTTTTTCTTGATATATCAGCTTCCGGGGAAAAGAGAAAGACTTTCCTTCCCCTGGTGCGGGATATTGCCGTGGTTCTCAGAATTCCGTTTACCGTTGGCGGGGGTATATCTGAGAACAGAGATATTGAGCTTTTGTTAAAAGCGGGAGCAGATAAAGTATCACTGAATACCGCAGCCGTGCTGACACCCGGACTTATTACTGAAGCTGCCAGGGAGTTTGGTGAACAGGCAGTGGTGGGGGCTATTGATGCGAAACAGACCGGGACGGCTTATACAGTATATACCCATGGAGGAAAAAGGGCAACAACCCGCCGGGCCGCCGAATGGGCAGCGGAAATGACTTCTCTCGGCGCGGGAGAAATTCTGCTTACTTCTATGGATAAAGACGGAACCGGAAGCGGTTTTGATATACCCCTGTTGAGAGAGATTTGCAAAAAGGTTACCGTGCCCGTGATTGCATCGGGCGGTGCGGGCAGTATGGAGGATTTTGCTGATGTGTTTTTAGAAACAGACTGCAGTGCAGCACTGGCTGCCGGACTTTTCCACAGGCGTGAGCTTGGGATTCCGGAATTAAAAGAATTTTTATTAAAACATGATATTGAGGTACGGATATGATAGATGTTGATACGATAAAGTTTGATGAAGCCACCGGGCTGATTCCTGCAATGGTGATTGATGCAATGACGGCAAAGCCCTTGATGCTGGGTTATATGAACCGGGAATCACTTCAGGCATCATTAAAGACCGGCAAAGCAGTATTTTACAGCAGAAGCAGAAAAACATTGTGGACAAAAGGAGAAACATCCGGAAATTATCTGTATATATCCTCTGTTCATGCAGATTGTGACCGGGATGCTCTGTTAGTGTATGTCTCTCCTGCCGGACCTGTCTGCCATAACGGAACCTACTCCTGTTTTGAAGGCATTGCACCTGAAACAGAGAAGGGATTTCTCTATACGCTTGAAGAGGTCATCAACCGGCGCAAAGCGGAAATGCCGGAAGATTCTTATACTTCCAAACTGTTTACCCGCGGGTTACCGAGAATAACTCAAAAGGTAGGAGAGGAAGCGGTCGAAACAATTATTGCCGCTATGAAAAACGACCGGGAGGAACTGATAAACGAAACAGCTGACTTGTTTTATCATGTTTTAGTTCTGCTTTCTGCCGCTGGTTTGAAGATGTCCGATATTGAAGAAAAACTAGCCGAGAGGCACAAATAACAGGGGTACGCAGGTAACCGGTGCGGTTCAGGGGAGGGAAAAGGAACACGCCATGCCGCACTTATTGCGTAAAATATTGCCGTTTCAGGGCTTTAATGCCGGTTTTTATTGAGGAAATAATTAAATTAAAGCACAGTGATATCCTGATTTGTCGGGATACATACTGCAAGAGACGCAAATCAAGTTTAATAATCCGGTACACAAGATGATGAATTCTGCATGCAATATATATAACAAACAAGGGCGGGGATATAACCGCGCAGCTGCCATACTGTTTCTGCTGATTGCTGCAACCGCAGCAGGCAGCTGTACACTTATTAACCGTGCACGGGACGCGGTACTTGGCCCGATACCCCTTACAAACTTCAGCAGCAGTGCACAGTATTGGTATGAGATAAGTGATCAGGATAGAATCATTCAGCCGCTTCCGGACCAACTGAAATATGCGCCCGAAGAATATGAAAAAATTGCCGATAACATCCTCCTGTTCCAGAAAAGCAATGGCGGCTGGCCGAAAAATTATGATATGCAGGCAATACTGAATGACGGGCAAAAGGGAGCAGTCCGTCAGTCGGTTGACGCACTGAACACCTGTTTTGATAACGGGGCAACACATTCCCATCTGATGTATCTTGGAGAGGTAATTGCAAGAAAAGACGTGCAGAAATACAAAGATGCCTACGCAAAGGGGCTGCGGTATATACTTTCCGCACAATATGAAAACGGGGGCTGGCCCCAGTTTTATCCGGATACAAGCGGTCCCCGTAAATATATAACATACCGGGACGGTGCAATGACCGGAATTATGCGGGTTCTGCAGAGAGTGGTCAGAAAAGATGCCGGTTTTGTGCCGGCAGATTCCGCGCTGTATATACAGGCAGCGGAAGCATTTGTTAAAGGGCTGAACTGCATCGTTACAACCCAGATCAGACAGGGTGATACGCTTTACGCATGGGGGCAGCAGTATGATGAGGCGGCACGGATGCTGCGCCCGGCAGGGGCTCTGGCGCCGGCTGCACTCTGCAACAGTGAAAGCGCGGATATTACGGAATTTCTAATGTCAGTAGAAAATCCGAGTGAAGAGGTCAAAGCAGCAGTAGAGGCGGCTGCGGCCTGGTTTAAGCACTCGGCTATTGAAGGAATACGTATATGGAGCGTGCCCGCACCCGTGGTGCAATTTCAGCATTCAAAATCAGGCATAGACCGGATGGTGATGCCCGATACGGCTGCGCCTGTCATCTGGGCGCGTTTCTACGGGACGGACACCCGCCAGCCGGTGTTTTATACCCGTGAGGGAAATGTTGTCCACACCATGACTGAGCTGGACCGGGAGCTGAGGGTCATCTTTGCGTGGTATATATACAATCCGCAAAAAGTTCTGAATGAATATCCTGCCTGGAAAAAACGGGTATATAACTGACAGCTCATTTTTACGTGCGCCGGTCCGGTTGAGATTGTTCCCGGCCGGAGATGCCCTGATTAAAAATTACAAACCGGTACAAACCTCCTGACTGTCCGGTACTGGTCAGACACACCCAAAGGACTGCGGTTAACCTCTGCACGGAAAGGGAGGAAGGTGTTAAAATGGGGGGG
>CAYYJL010000441.1:0-3124 GCA_964472245.1 uncultured Ignavibacteriaceae bacterium
ATCGGGCGGATAATGTTTTCAAAAAGGAATGTGATATCGGAATTATCAGAACTTGCATTTGCGATGTGTTCCATGCCCCGTGCATAAAGCTGTACGATCTCTCGTTCCTTTTGCTGAAGCTGTTCCACAAGTGAGGAAGTATAGAGCAGAGTCCCGCCGCCAATGGCAATAGCAATGGTGAGCAGAATGATTTTAATATTTACGGATGCAGGTCCGCCGCTCATTCTCATATCCATTCCTTATGGTACCGCACTTTAACCGGGCTATACAAAAAAGGTACTGTCCCTTCGGGGGCCGACAGAGATAACAGAAACCGAGATTCCGGCTGCCTCGGATATAAAGCGTATATAATCCTTTGCGTTCTGCGGGAGTGCATCGTACGATGTGCAGGCGGATATATCACTATTCCATCCGGGGAGTGTTTCATATACCGGTGTAACTGCGCGCAGCCGCTGATAATCCGTAGGAAAAGATTTAAGCGCTTTGCCTTCATATTCATATCCGGTGCAGACCTTTAGTTCATCCAGGCAGCTAAGTACATCCAGTTTTGTAAGTGCTACTGTGTTAATGCCATTAACCAGTGCGGAGTAGCGCACCAGAAATGCATCAAACCAGCCGCAGCGTCTTGGCCTGCCCGTGGTCGCTCCGAATTCATTGCCTTCCTTGCGGAGTTTTTCTCCAATGGATTCAAGCAATTCCGTCGGGAAGGGGCCTTCGCCAACGCGGGTTGTATAAGCTTTAACTATTCCTATGACATCGGTGATTTTTGTAGGGGGAATACCGGTACCGGTGCACGCACCTCCCGAGGTAGGATGTGAGGAGGTTACATAAGGATAAGTGCCATGATCAACATCAAGCAGCGCACCCTGAGCTCCTTCAAGAAGAATTGATTTACCTTCAAGAATAGCATTGTTCAGGTAAGCAGGAACATCTTTTACGTATATATCAATCTGCTTATCAAACTCAAGATACTGTTCGATAATTTTTTCCACATCAAGTTCATCCACTTGATATACTTTGCGGAGAAGAGCATTCTTTTCGTCTAAGTTCTGCCTGATTTTTTCTTTAAGTACATCGGGGGAAAGCAGATCTATAATCTTTATGCCTTTGCGGGCAAACTTATCTATATAACATGGTCCTATACCGCGGCCGGTCGTGCCGATTTTTTGTGAACCGGATTCTGCGATAGAATCCAGCAATTTATGGTAGGGCATAATCAGATGTGCATTATGGCTTATGAACAAACGTCCTTTTACTTGAATGCCATGAGATTCAATCAGCGCAATTTCGTCCAGGAGTGCTACGGGATCAATAACAACTCCGTTTCCGATAACACAGGTAACGCCTTCGCGAAGAATACCGGAAGGAATCAAATGGAGCACATATTTTTTGTCGCCGATTTCAACGGTATGACCTGCGTTAGCACCCCCCTGATAGCGGGCTACGATGTTATATTTTTCACTGAGAAGGTCAACAATTTTGCCTTTGCCTTCGTCACCCCACTGGCTCCCCACGAGCACGGAAACCCGCATACAATCACTCCGATTTGCTGATAATGAGAATTACTTTGATAGGTCCCTGAAAATATGATTCAGAGAAGTTTATGTTAAAACTTTCTGCCGTGAAATAAATGGATTTCTTCCGGACAAAACGTGATGCCGGATTGCTCCTTGTGCAGGAGCAATCCGCCTCGGCAGAAAATTCTGTTAATTTCCGAAACTTTTTACAGCGTCGTCAACTGATTCAAAAGTTTCAAAAATGGTGATAAGCTTGGTAATCATCAGGAGACTCTGAATCTTATCGGTAACATTCGCCAGTTTAAGCACGCCGCCGCCGTTTTTAACCGTGGTTAAACCGCTGATGAGCATACCCAAACCGGAGCTGTTCATAAACTTTACTTCAGAAAGATCTATGATAATATTCTTCTTCCCGTCAGCCATCAGTTTTTTGAGGGTTTCGCTGAATTCTGCTGCTTCAGGACCGCCCATGACGTTACCTTTTATTTCAACAATTGCAGCATTATATTTTTCACCAACCTTAAGTTTCATCAAATATCTCCTGGTTTTTTCTTAAATTTAATTATGCACAAAACTAAAGCAAATTACAAACTTTTAAACTATAAATATAACAACTGATGTCCGGATTTCTAAGTCTTAGTGGAATATGGCTATTTTCTTTTATTCTTCAGTTTATTTTCCTCCGGCTTAACCAAAATCTGGCGCTGGGACTGATATTGGGGGATGCCTTTACCGGAACGGTCTGCTTCATCATTTTGGCATCCGGATTTCCCTCGGCGGCCAAATATCTGGAATTCCGCCCGGGCAGGGTTACCTCATTTATTCTCACCCACATTTCCGGAGCATTAATTATTGCCCTTATTTGGGGGATTCTGTTTTTCCTGAGTAATAAGGAGCTTTACAGATTATGGGGGGAGGATCTGGAGTTTTATCCCTTTTTAATCGAGCGGCTGCCAATTGGACTGCTCCTTTATTTCCTGACACAGTCAGTAGTTTATCTGATCCGGAGTTTTGAAGAAGTTTCTGAGGAGAAACTGAGACGGGAAGAACTCCGGAAAGTAGCCGTTGAGAATGAATTAAAGAGTCTTAAATATCAGTTGAACCCCCATTTTTTGTTTAACAGTCTGAATTCCATTTCATCCCTGGCACTAACCCAGCCGGCAGCTGCCAGAGAGATGACCGTAAAGCTGAGCGATTATCTGCGGCTGACTCTTTCAGAAGAAATAAAGAAGTTTATCCCGCTTAAGGAGGAGCTGGAAAATACCAGACTATATGTCTCCATTGAAAAAATCCGCTTTGAGGAAAGAATCCATATTGCCGAAGAGATTGAAGAAGATGTACTCAATCAGCTTGTGCCCTCAATGATATTACAGCCGATTATAGAAAATGCTGTAAAGTATGGTGTGCAAAACTCACCGGATGTTACCACCATAACGCTGCGAATAAGGCAAAAAGATGACGGAATCAGGATAGACCTTTCAAACAACAATGCATCAGCAGGCAAAGGTGGAAGCACAGGTGTTGGGTTGAATAATCTGAGCCGGCGGCTGGAGTTGATATATAAAGAAAGAAATCTGGTGGAATCCTCGCTTGCAGATGAAATTTTT
>CAYYJL010000442.1:0-2751 GCA_964472245.1 uncultured Ignavibacteriaceae bacterium
AGGCAATAAACCTGTGCTGCTTTCAGAATTTCTCATACTATTTTTATTTGAACGTTTTTCCACCGCCTCCATTGAGCCGCAGCATCTTTCAATTATTTTAAACAACAGAGTAAAGTTTATCATAGAGCAGGAGCTTTTGTACCGCGAGGCATTAAAACGGGGCATGGATAAGCTGCCGGAAACAGCAAACGAAATTGCCATGTGGAGAGAGCATTATCTTGCTGCAAAGGGGAAAGAGGTTTTTCATTCGGGTATTACTGTTACCGAGGATGATGCACAGGAACTTTACCGCCGTCTTTCCGAAAGTAACACAGGGACGGTTTCCGTTAATCTGCGGGAGATTGAGACGGATTCGTTGTTATATATACAGGAGGTTCTGGAGCGGATTAAAAAAGGGGAATCATTTGATGAGCTTGCAAAAATTTACAATAAATCCGAACGGACAAAAAACAGCGGCGGAGAAACGGGGCTGGTCCCTGCAGAAGAGTTGGGGGATATCGGTTATGTAGCAAAAGCATTAAACAAAGGCGATATATACGGCCCGCTGCGGATTAATGAAAGGTATGTGATATTCTATGTAATAGAAAAGCAGATTGACAGCAGTGCAATGCCGGCCTTTGATTCTGTGAAATCTGCTATGATGACTGCTGCCCTGAGAGAAAAGAAGCAGAAGGAGACAGATGTATATACTGCCAAAATGGCGGAAACAAAAGGGGTGACTATTAATTCTGATGTTATGAAAAAATCCGATGCAGAAAACCTGCAGATGATATTGTTCCGGTTTATGGGGTTTGGCGGAAGGATAGTTGCCTTTCCTGTAACGGCGCCGGATTTCAGATGGACGGAAGAGTGGAAAAATAAACCGCCGCTGCTCCCGTAAAGGAAACAGCAGCGTTTATATTATACTGTAAGGGGGATTAATCTGTTATACAGAAAATCAAAAGAAAATGTTTTGGAGGTTGTTTTCATTTCCAGATACTCTGCAATTTTCTGGAGACGGCTTGGAATGGAAAGAATTTTTTCCTGCGCTGATTTAGCTGCGTCGTTTAATCCTGTGAGAACTTCAATTTCCCAAAAGGCAATAGCTTCCTCAACAATTTTTTTGTAATCCCAGGGGCCGTATATACCAACACGCCTGATAACATCTGCCATCTCGCGGAAATTGGGCATGGAAAGTCCGGGCATATCAATTGCGGGCATAATCGAAGCGGCTGAAGGAAGAGCACGGTTAGGATCAAGTTTCAGGACTTCCTTAAATACATTACGGTAAAAAGTAAAGTGTTTGGCTTCATCGGCTGCTATGTTGGAAAGGATGCCATCCAGCAGGGGCTCATTGTTGCCTGCCAGTTTGCCTGTGTTTTTGTGGGAAACCTGTGTGGCTCGCTCCTGCAACGTTGTATATACAAAAACCTTATAAGGGTCTTTATCCCAGTCGGGATTAAAACCGGATTCCTGATAATGGTACTGCATCATCTCAACTTCCTTCCAGCTGAACAAGCGGCTTTCACGAGCATAGTCACGCAAAGCCCCGCCATGGCGGTCTTCTTCAGCAGTCCACATATTGGTCCATTGAGCCCAAAAGCTGCGGTCTCCAAGGTGGGAAGAAATCAGTCTGTGGAAATGCGGCAGTCCCTCTTCGGTCAGCAGATTAACTGCAACGGAAACTCTTACAGAATCGGGGATACCCCTGGCACGCTCCCTCAATTTTGTGTAAACAGTTTCCTGATCATCATTGTTTTTTTCATCAGAGGGGAGAAAATCCGCAGAGAACCATAGCTTTCTTTTTGAAAGGTGTTTTTCAATCCATTCTTTAACCTGAGCTTCCAAATGGGTCAGAACCTCTGTTTTAGATTGAATTTCTGTTTCGGCTGCTTTTGCACCCGGGATAAATAATTCCATACGACCTTATTTAATTGAGAATAAAAAGGGATGTTACGCAGAGAGTTATCCGCAAAAGCTGAAGCAAAGAATAACTGCATCTCTTGGCAAATATAACCTAAAATCTTGTATAAATCAGATAAATTTGTTAAAAACTTAAATTTCGATAAATTTATTTTCGTAAAGTGCTAATTTGGGGCACCAGGGCAGATTTGCGAGCAGCAGACGGTATAGTGTATTGCTTATATTTGCTGACAAAAAAAGGAGTTTCGGTTATGAAAGAGTCCTTAACATTGAGTGCCATTTTAGCAGCTGCCCCGGAAAGGGTGTACAAGGCATGGCTTAACAGCCGGGAGCACTCCGGAATGACCGGCGGAGCTGCAAAGATTTCTGCAGTGGAAGGGGGAACGTTCACTGCATGGGATGGATATATATCAGGGAAAAATATTGAGCTGCTGCCGTATTCCAAAATTGTTCAAAGCTGGCGCACGACAGAGTTTGATGATGAAGATGAAGATTCAAGATTGGAAATCACCTTTAAGCAGGTGAATGAAGGATGTGAAATCACGCTGCATCATACCAACATTCCCGAAGGACAGACACAGTACAAAAAAGGGTGGGAGGAATATTATTTCACTCCTATGGAAAAGTATTTCAGCAGGGAGAGGGGTTAATTCTTTTCAGCTTCTGAAACAGATTTATTAAGATTAAGGAACGATTCAACAACCAAACTCCGCATCTGGACTGCATATTTGTTGAAGCGGTTCATGTCAAGATACAGTTGTTTTGTGTCGGCATTTGCACGGGTGACAATATCCAGCAAGTCAAAATAGCCCTTGGTGCCGATACCGTTTTGCGGGAGCGGCAGCGTTC
>CAYYJL010000442.1:2761-3119 GCA_964472245.1 uncultured Ignavibacteriaceae bacterium
AGTATTTCAGCAGGGAGAGGGGTTAAAGAGACTCCAATTTTAATATCCACTCATTAAATTTCGGGCTTTTAGCCCTGATATTTGGCAGACCTATCTCCCTAGCTAATATTGCACCATAGACCACTTTATTATAACCTTTGATTAATCTCTTCAACCTGTAGGAAGGTGAACTCTCCGGTGTATCATTAATTAATTCTGGATTGGGGAAATCAATAACAATTCGTTCTAATTCGCGGAAGTCCATGAAGTCCGTAGAAGGAATAAGATTCTTGAATGCCTGAATATCATTAAATAAAAGTCCTTCAAATTCATGCAGGATAAGAAAGGGAATAAATCGTTCCCGTTTATTATTCCTCGG
>CAYYJL010000443.1:0-3109 GCA_964472245.1 uncultured Ignavibacteriaceae bacterium
TAAAAAAATTGAATCACGGCAGTGCAAGGCACATGTAATACCGGGTGCAATGCGAATTGGTGTTGGAATAACAGGTGAGGTCAGCAACTTTAAACAAGATGACTTCATGTTCATGACCGATGTCATGGACGTGGTTCGTATCTCCAAAAAATTTAAACTTGTTTCAAGAGAAATAAAAAATGAAAATACAGTCATTTCAATCGGAGAGGAAACCATATCTGCTGATAAACTGACTGTGATTGCAGGTCCATGCTCCATAGAAAGCAGGGATCAGATATTTGATGTAGCAGGTGAACTTCATGAAATGGGTGTAACCTTCTTCCGCGCCGGCGCATATAAACCCAGAACCAGTCCGTATGCATTTCAGGGGATGAAGGAAAAAGGCCTTGAATTGCTTAAGGAAATAAAAACTGCTTACGGAATGAAAATAGTCACGGAAGTTAAAGATACCGATACACTTGATCAGGTTGCTGAAACAGCCGATATATTACAGATCGGTGCCAGAAATATGCAGAACTTCTCCCTTCTTGAAAGAGTGGGTGCAATGAACAAACCCGTGCTGCTGAAACGCGGACTCTCTGCCACTATTGAAGACCTGTTAATGAGTGCAGAATATATACTGGCACAGGGCAATTTTGATGTAATTCTCTGTGAGCGTGGAATCAGGACATTCGAAACATATACAAGAAATACTCTCGATTTGAATGCTGTGCCTGTTATAAAGGGGTTATCGCATCTCCCGGTATTTGTGGATCCTTCCCACGGCATTGGCATTTGGGATAAGGTGGAACCTATGGCTATGGCTGCAGCGGCATGTGGTGCAGACGGGCTCATGATTGAGGTCCATTGTGACCCTGCAAATGCACTTTCAGACGGATATCAGTCATTAACACCGAAAAACTTTAAACATCTGCTTGAAAAACTCAAAGCATTATCACCAATAATTGAAAAAGACCTGAGTCTGTATGGCAGCAAACAAGCAATATAACGTACCCGATTCCACAGGGCATTTTGGTATATACGGCGGTAAATTTATTCCGGAAACCTTATTTGCCCCGCTTCTGGAATTGGAATCAAATTTCAGAAAGTTGATGCAGTCTGCTGAGTTCACTCAAAAGCTGCAGTATTTTCACGAACATTTTACCGGTAGACCCACTCCCCTGACCTTTGCTGAAAACCTGACGAGGCATTACGGGGCAGCGGATATATACCTGAAGCGTGAAGACCTTTGCCACACGGGGGCACATAAAATTAATAATGCAATAGGACAGGTGCTTCTTGCGCTTGCAATGAATAAAAAGCGCATCATTGCAGAAACGGGAGCCGGGCAGCACGGTACTGCCGTTGCCACCGTTTGTGCAAAATTCGGACTTGACTGTACCATATACATGGGTGAAAAAGATATAGCAAGGCAAAGCCCCAATGTTGCAAGGATGAAACTTTTAGGTGCAACAGTTGTTTCCGTAACCTCTGGCAGCAAAACACTTAAGGATGCCACCGGTGAAGCAATACGTGATTGGGTAACCAATGCTGATTCAACATATTACATAATAGGATCGGCTGTCGGGCCTCACCCCTATCCTGAAATCGTGCGGGAGTTTCAATCAATCATCGGGCATGAAACGAAGTCACAAATCCTTAAAATTGCCGGCAAACTTCCGGAACACATTGTTGCATGCGTAGGGGGTGGCAGTAATGCAATTGGAATATTCTATCCTTTTATTGAAGACACAGATGTACGCTTGTACGGAGTTGAAGCATCAGGTGAGGGTATTAACAGCGGTAAACACTCTGCTACGCTTACAGCAGGTTCCGAAGGGGTGTTTCACGGTATGAGAACGTATCTTCTGCAGGATGAAAATGGAATGGTGATTAAACCTCACTCTGTTTCTGCAGGACTCGATTACCCCGGAGTCGGGCCTGAACATTCCTATCTGAAAGATATATCACGCGTTATGTATGCCGGTGCTACGGATGAGGAAGCCCTTGCAGCGGTAAAATTACTAAGCAGTACAGAAGGAATTATTCCCGCCCTGGAAACAGCCCACGCTCTTGCATACTTAAACACATTAATGCCGCAAACAAAACAAGGTGAAATTGTGATAGTAAATCTCAGCGGACGTGGAGATAAAGACCTGAATACTATCATGGAGCATTTGAAACCATGAATCTTCGTGAATATATACACTCGGTAAATTCTAAAGGGGAAAAGGTATTATCAATATATCTGACGGCAGGATATCCCTCGCCGGATCGTTTCGTTGAGCTTGCTCTTGCCGTTCTGGAATCAGGGGCAGATATGCTTGAGATAGGTATTCCCTTTAGTGACCCTCTGGCAGATGGTCCAATTATTCAGGATTCATCAAATGCTGCCATATCAGCAGGAGTAACTTTGCCCATGGCGCTGGAGTTCACCAAAAGAATTGCTGAACTATCCGGAAAACCTGTCATTCCGATGACGTATATGAATCCGGTTGTAAGGTTTGGAATTGAGAAATTTGCAAAGGCATACAGGGAATCACTGGCTGCCGGCTTAATTATCCCTGATATGATACAAGAAGAAATTGAACAATTCCCCGGGTTGCAGCCGCTGAAGAATAATCTTTGCGGCTTTCTTTCACCAACCACGCCGGAAACCAGAATACAGCAATGCGATGCAGAACAATGGTCTTTTATATATTATGTCAGTATGCTTGGCACCACAGGGCGGCTTGGTGCACTGACTAATCAAACCACTGTCGAAATGAAGAGAGTGAGAAATCTGGTAAGCAATAATAAACTGCTTGCAGGTTTTGGCATCTCCACACCGGAAGATATACATCAGATAAGGGACTATTGTGATGGCGTAATCGTAGGCAGTGCTGTGATTAAAATGCTTAAAAATAATCCGGATGATTATTCAGGGGTCGAGAATATGATTAAGGACTTAAAGTCGGCTTGTAGATGAGAAATTCTGCGGCCTCGTACTGAGACCGCAGAATCAAAGAAACTATTTCAGGAGGTTCATGGTACGGCGTTCGCTTTGCTCTCCGGCACGTACTTCATAAATATATATACCGCTGCTCAATCCCGCAGCTTTAAATTCAACCTTATGTTCTCCCTTATTCTG
>CAYYJL010000444.1:0-3106 GCA_964472245.1 uncultured Ignavibacteriaceae bacterium
GCATTTCCAATGTATATCGAATGAGGTTCTATAATCCTGTCATGCCTTCGGCATTTTGGAAAATGCTTTGATATGTTTTCCTATAATCCTGTCACGCCTTCGGCGTTTTGGAAAATGTTATGATGTGTTCTTCCTATAATCCTGTCACGCCTTCGGCGTTTTGGAAGGTATCTATTCCTTTGTTGCTATAATCCTGTCACGCCTTCGGCGTTCTTGGAAATGCGTCCATATGTTCTTCCTATAATAATGTCATGCCTTCGGCATTTTGAAATTTGATATATCTGTGATCTATAATCCTGTCATGCCTTCGGCATTTTGGAAAATGCTTTGATGTGTTTTTCTATAATCCTGTCACGCCTTCGGGGTTTACTATATATATTAGTTGTAGTGAATTTTACCTTAGTACTACCATTTTCCTGGTGATGGATATGCCGTTTGATGTTAAGCGGTAATAATACATTCCGGTGGGGAGGTTGTTTCCGTTGAAGGATATTAGGTGTGTGCCGTAGGTGTATATGCCTTCGGCGAGTATTGCCAGTCTGCTGCCTAAGGTGTTGAATACTTCGAGTGATATATGGGATTCTTCACTGAGTGAAAATGTTATCCGGGTTTCAGGGTTGAAGGGGTTAGGATAGTTTTGTCCGAGTGTTAAAGCAGTTGGGGCAAGGGTTTCTTCAGAGATTGAAGAGACGACCGGATCACGGAAGGAGCGGGCTGCCTGGCTAAGGGTGCGGTATTTGATACGGGTGCCGTATTCAGCATTGAGGGAATCCATGAGTGCCCCCATCCAGTTTATCACCAGACTGTTTTCGTATGCAGGTCTTATAAAGGGGTCGTGATGTAAAATGCAGTAGTAACCTGTTGCGGCAGCTGTTGTTCTGATGTGTGCAAGGGCAGAAGAAAGTGATGATTGAAACTGTCCGGGAGTCATAGCCCAGGTGTATTCATTATGAGCGGCAAGGTTATATATACCCTCTCGTATATACTGCTTGGTTGGGACAGTGGAGGAGAGAAATTCAAATCCTTTATCGTACATAACCCTGTATGTTGTTGAATCTGCCTGGTGGCCTGGCGGAACAAATGATATGGGAACCATGCCAACAGAGTCTGCAAGCAGCTGCATTCCTGATTCAATTGTCTCTTTTTGCTGGGTATATGAAAAAGGGGTGGAAAATGTTGTGCAATACATTTCATGACTGGATTGATTACACCGGGTACAGATATGGTTATAGCCGTGCTGGGCAATTTCATGGCCGGCAACAATGGTTTGCTGCAGCTCCCTGCTCAGGCGGCCGAAGTAGTTCATGGATTCTATCAGCCGGTGCGGCATAACAGCCCAGGTAACTTTACCCCCCTTGGATTCCACCATGTTCTGAAACGGTGTTATCTCCTGAGGCAGATACGTTAGATTGCGGGAGTATATATCATCAACGCGGATGACAAAAACAAGACTATCCTGTGCATAATGATTGGCAGCAAATACGGTAAGGAAAAGCAGAATAAACTTCATATGACGGGGTATAAAATTGTTATAAATCATTTTTTGAAAGGTTCCTCTATACGCATGACCGGATAAACCATGTATTGTTTGTCAAAATAAGGAGAGCGTTCGTAAAACCAGTTCAGCCGTGCATTGGCATTGCTGCGGAATTTTTCATCCTCAATTACCTTTTTATCAAATTCCGCTGCGAGTGCTGGGTTAGAGTTGTACATTTCCAGCGCAACTTTTTCCATGACGTAATCTTCAAAGTATTCCTTCCGTTCAAAGATGCCGTTCATAAATCCCCAGCGGAGATAGGAATCACCTGACTTTGGTTCCAGCGCTGAAGCAATTACACGGACGGTTCTTTGCTCAGTATATACAACAAATGTTCCGGCGGGAAGCGCAACAGATTCTGTATACGTTTCATAAGGAGCTGTTACAGATTGCCTGCCTTCATAGGGGGAAGCACTGAATTTCGGGTTGTTGAATTTTGTCCGGGTCACCGTTAGATTGAGTGCTGCGGAAAGTTTTTCAACAGAAATGCCGTGTAAGCGGAGTTTCTCCGCAAGCCAGGAGTATTCCGCCGGTATGATGTAAGCAAATGGGAGGCGGACAGAATCCACAGCTATGCAATTATTGTAGTATGGTATCCATTTTTCATACTTTTCAGATGTATATACTACTTTATCCGTTCCGGAAATAATGCTCTTTTCCTTTTTGGCGGTAAATCCTTTGTAGAGAAATTGAACGGAATCTTCAAGTGTGCGGAATGATATAGGGAAGTATTGTTTCTTTTTTGAGAAATATTGAATGGAGTTGTTATCAGCCGCCTTATTGTATGCTTTTAGCTTTATGCCGTAAGTGCCCAGGAATCTGAGAACAGATTCCATAATTGATTTTGTGGAATAGACGCGGTCTTTATACGGCTTCATCATATGAGTTTCAACAAGCAGGGCAATGCGGTTTTGAATAGCCATATATCCTGTAGAAAAACGGGGTGTGGCTGCCCAATCCATCAGCCCAGATTCAGGAGTATCTCCGCGGAAGCCGACATAGGGGGCAATGAGGAATCCATCTTTCTCAACTTCTTTTTCAATCTGCGGAATCAGTATATCTTTGGTAAGTGATGCAAGTGAATCATCCAGGTTTTTATATTTTTCGAGCCCGTAGGTTATTGTATATTGGTAATCTGCACCGTCTGTTGTATGATTGTCAATAAAAAAATCAGGAAGCAGTGATGAGAAAAGTTTAAGCATTGCCTGCATTTCCGGTGATTCTGCTTTTACCCAATCCCTGTTCAGGTTATAATTTTGAGCAGTAGTTCTCCACCCCATTTCTTCCGGACCATCCTGATTGATTCTGTTATAGGGAGATTTTCTTTCGTGCCCGTCCACACTGAAAATGGGAACAATGACGAGATTGATTCCGTTTATATATGCAGCTTTTTCTTTTGTAACTAATATATCCCTCAGCAGCAGCATGGTTGCGTCCTTGCCTTCAATCTCTCCGGAGTGAATTCCATTATTAATAAAAAGGAGCGGGAGCGAAGAAGATTTTAATTTTTCCGGAGTGAAACTTTTTTCTTTTGAATGAATTTGCATTTAAACTTTTGTTCAGTTAATT
>CAYYJL010000445.1:0-3101 GCA_964472245.1 uncultured Ignavibacteriaceae bacterium
TGATTGCAAACAAATCGTTTTTGTAACTGTATTAGTCAGTCAACAGGATGATTTTTTAATTCCGGGTATGATATTAAGGTGTAATATCCTTTCGGGGGATGTTACGGTTGCCGGATATATACTAGAAATGCTGAACAGGTAACCTGATTGAGGCGGGAGTATAAATTTTACTTATCTGAACAGTACCTGGATGAGTTCAGAAAAGATATAACACCATATATCTTGAGAGATGAACATCTTAAATCCTCTAAACTGCCGGAATATCTGGTACAGAGTATATATTTTGATACACCTGCATTTTCTACGTACACGGAAAAACTTGCCGGCATTAAAAAGAGGATGAAGTTCCGGATAAGAGTATATAATCAACCGGAACCGGACTCCCCCGCTTTTATAGAAATAAAGCGAAAAGATACAGATTTTGTAAGTAAGGACCGTGCACTCATACCGGTTAAAAATATTTCCCGGTTCCTGAAAACAGCAAACCTGGAGTTGTTACATTCCACAGCGGAAACAAAAAAGCAGAATGAAACATCAGCGGTCAACTTTTTATATTATTATAACTTGCTGCATTTGCGGCCAACCGTACAGGTTAACTATTCCCGGGAAGCTTACTTCTGCGGTATTCACTCCGGCTTAAGGTTAACGCTGGATAAGTATCTGGCGACGGGACAAACTTCACACGAATCAGTTTTTTTACCGGGTCACAAGCTCAATCCTTCCCTTCCGGGTTACTTTATTTTAGAAGTTAAATTTTTAAACTCGCTCCCCGGGTGGCTTGGCAGAGTGCTGGCTAAATACGGTGTTATGAGAAAAGCCGCATCCAAATATGCTATGGGTGTGGAGCATGTGAACTCAACTATTTTAAATTATTAGATATTTACCAGTTATGTTAGAAAATCTTCAGTCGTTATCACTATTTTCTCCATCCGTATCTGAAATACTGCTGAATCTTACGGTAAGTCTTATCTGCAGCTTCATTATCTCGCTGGTATATAAATACACGTATAATGGCATCGGTTACTCACAAAGTTTCGTAAACTCCATTATTTTCCTTTCCATGATAACATCAATGGTTATCATGATTATCGGGAATAACCTCGCCAGAGCTTTCGGTCTTGTGGGGGCTTTATCAATCATCCGGTTCAGAACTGCAATTAAAGATACATCTGATATCGTATATATATTCTTAGGACTCGGGCTGGGGATGAGTGCCGGAGTGGGTTATTACAAATTAGCCATTATCGGTACACTTTTTATCGGAACCGTATTGATTCTGTTTTCTAAATCAAAAAGTGAGATATTTAAGTCAGGAAATTATCTTTTGCAATTTACGTACAAGTCTGAATCTGCTGCTGAAAAGGAATTCCCCGGCGTTCTGGATAGTTTTTGTGCCCGGTATGAAATTGTAAATGTAAGAAGTGATGAGTTTGCCGGTGCACTTATATATTCTTACCATATACAATTTAAAAGAGGCAAGCAGCCGGATGATTTTATAAAAGCTTTGCAGACAGTACCCGGAACCGGAGAGGTTCATATTTTCTTTGATCAGCAGACTATTTAATTATGATAGTATCACTAAAGTATTTGAATCTCCTGTTTGCAGCCGGAACTCTGCTGTGGGCACCTGCGTGCAGTAACGACACAGCTGAACCAAGCTATACCCCCCTGAAACAAATCGAACGGCTGTCTACAAGCATACTTGAACCATCCGGTATTTGCTTTGATGAAAACAGAGAGGGATTTTGGATTGTTGACGGTTCCCGCCAAAAGGTATATCACACAACACTAACCGGCAGCATTGACAGCACGCTTCCGTTTACGGGAACTGACCTGGAAGCCGTCTATTACCATGAATCTGACAGAACGTTGTGGGTTGGTGATGAGCGGCTTAACCGTATATACGGTTTTAATCAAAACGCAGAAATTATTAAGGAGTTCTCACTTGATATTTCAGAAGACAGCAATTCCGGGATTGAGGGAATAACACGAGACCATAATGGTAACTTCTGGATTGTCAATGAAAAAAGCCCTGCACTTGTTGTAGAAACAGATATAAACGGGACAATACTCTCCCGCCACTCTATTAACTTTGCTAAAGATTTATCAGATTTATATTTTGATTCAACTGCCAATAGTTTTATTTTGCTCAGCGATGAGTCTAAAGCAATTTTCTATTGGAGTCCTGAAACAGGTTTATCAGAAGCATATTCCCTGCCGAAAAGAAAGTATGAGGGACTGGCTTATGATCCGTTATCCAAAAAATTCTATCTGGTGAATGATGAAGATGGAACGCTGGAAGTATTCGTAAAATAGTTTTTCTTTTTTAGCTCCCCTCCCCTTTAAAATAACAAACCCCGAATTTCTCCGGGGTTTGAAAATTCTTGTCAGATGTATATCAGAGAGATTTGGAACTGGCTTTTGCCTGCTCCAGAATCACCTTGTATTCATAACCATAACCAAAATCTTTGTTGACAGCTATCTTGCCTTCAAAAGTGACAACAGCACCATCCTGAAACTCCTGATTGGAAGTAACCGTGAGGTCAAAGTTTTCACCTGAACTTGTGCCATCCTGAATGTGATACCAGTTTGTGTTCATGATACCCATATTAACTTTAACAATCTTACCGCGGATTTTAACCGACTTGCCGTCGTATTTTTTCATATCGGTGTATAATTCACCAATAGTAATACCGCCCGGAGCTTTGTCAACAGTCACTTCAGTCTTTTTAATATCCGGTTTCTGAGGGGTAGTAGCTTTCTCTTTTGCTTCCTGCACTTCTGATGCTCTGGCAACATCCTGAACAAAGAGGATTGAATCAAACGTTTTGTTTAATTCCTTGCTCTCAAAATTCTTCATTTCCACAGCACCCATAAAATAGACTGTTTCGCCCTTTTGAACACCTGATTTGGTCACTGCCATCCAGAACTCTTTGTCTCCCTCAGTTACACGCAGATATGTGTAGGAGGATACCTGTACGACTTCCTCAACAACTACAGTTCTGGTGCCCGGAGGTAAATTTTCCACAACGGGGGGTTTTTCTGCCTGTTTCTCACATGCTGAAAAAATAAACAGTGCCCCAAATGCCATAACCATTAAT
>CAYYJL010000446.1:0-2118 GCA_964472245.1 uncultured Ignavibacteriaceae bacterium
CGCTCCGTCCGCCCCTTTATCATTACTGTGTTCATTCTGAGACTCAATTTTCCTATTTTTACGGTTTGATTTAATTAGAGATATTGAACACCTAATGGGTAAAATAATTGCGATTGCAAACCAAAAAGGCGGAGTCGGTAAGACTTCCACAGCAATCAATCTTGCTGCCTCCTTAGCTGCGGCAGAAAAGAAAATTTTATTAATAGACATAGATCCGCAGGCAAATTCCTCCTCCGGTATTGGAATTCATGATGCGGAAAATTCGATTTATGAAGTGCTGATTGGTACAAAAAAACCGGAAGAATGCATCATCCGTTCACTTATGCCATTTCTCGATTTAATCCCTTCCAAAATTGATTTGGTGGGAGCTGAAATCGAAATGGTTGAACTTTCCGAGCGTGAAAAGCGGCTGGCTAAGGCAATTGCATCTGTGAGAGCTAATTATGATATCATCCTCATTGACTGCCCACCGGCACTGACACTGCTTACCTTAAACTCTTTAACTGCTGCAGACAGTGTGCTCATCCCTGTGCAATGTGAGTATTTTGCATTGGAGGGTTTAGGAGCTCTGCTTAATACCATTAATATCGTAAAGCAGAACCTTAATAAAAACCTTGCTATTGAAGGCGTCTTACTGACCATGTACGACTCCCGCTTACGGCTTTCACTTCAGGTTGCCGAAGAGGTCAAAAAGTATTTTGGTGATAAACTGTTTGAATCTATTATTCACCGTAATGTAAAAGTTTCTGAAGCACCAAGCCACGGCAAACCGATTCTTCTTTATGATGCTATGTCTACCGGAGCCAAAAACTATATGTCACTTGCACATGAAATCCTGGAAAAGAATAATATGAGTCAGGGGCACCGTGAGTAAAAATAAATCTGTTTTGGGGAGAGGATTGGACGCACTTATAAGGACACAGCGGGAAATTGAAAATCCTGTTGAACCTCAAGTACCAAATACGCTGCCTGTAAAGGATTCCGTTAATTTTAAGAATTTAGATGTTGATCTGATTGATGAAAATCCGTTTCAGCCCAGAAACGTATTTGATCCTGCCGCACTTGAAGAATTAAAAACCTCAATCGTAAAAAACGGATTGATAACACCGATAACGGTACGGAATTTCGGCGACCGGTATCAGTTAATTTCCGGTGAAAGACGTTTGCGGGCATTCAAGGAAATCGGTTATCCTGAAATACCGGCATATATAATAATCGTTGAGTCAGATGATGTTATGCTTGCCATGGCACTCATTGAGAATATACAACGGGAGAAACTGAATCCGGTTGAAATAGGACTTGCATACAGACGATTGATGGATGACTGCGGATTAACACAGGATGAAATAGCTGACCGCGTTGGCAAAGACCGCTCCACGATTGCTAATTCGCTGAGAATATTAAAACTTCCTGCAGAAATAAAAGAGAAACTGATTTCTGAAGAATTATCCATGGGTCAGGCAAGAGCTTTAATCACTTTACCTGATAAAGAATCCCAGTTATATGCTCTGCAAAAAATACTTGAGGAAAATCTGTCTGTCAGAAAAGTGGAAGTTCTGGTAAGAGATCTGCTGACAAAGGGTATCTCAGAGAATAAAAAAGGGGGAGTGAAAAAGAAAAGTGCAATACTTGCATCGGATACAAACGTGCGGGATATTGAAGATAAACTGAAACATATATTCGGAACGAAAGTTCAGTGCAAATTCCGTAAAAGTGATTCAGGCGATATTGTAATTGAATTTTATTCTTCCAGTGAATTTGATGGAATCATTGATAAGCTCCTTTCAATTTCCTGATAAGAAATTATATGTATTAATGTTTGTTTTCATGACTGTTGCAGCATCAGCACAGTCCTCTGATGTGGATACCACCGGGTTTACTCCCGCCAAATCTCCGCTTGGAGCGCTATTGCGCAGCGCTGTACTGCCGGGATTGGGACAGTATTATAATGAGTCCTACTGGAAGATTCCCATCATTGCAGGTGTGGGTGCCCACTGCTGGTGCTTGCATGGTACCCGGGTGTGTGTATAGGTGTATGACATACAGGCATCACTGCAGGTGCCCATAACTTGTGAGTTGGGCACTACTGTCACATTATCCTTGTCATGGTGGACTCGC
>CAYYJL010000446.1:2128-3099 GCA_964472245.1 uncultured Ignavibacteriaceae bacterium
AACAATAATAAGTATCAGGATTACCTGGCTCTGTACAGAGATACCGGAAACAGGATATACTATATAAACAGGGAGTTTTACCGCGATCAGAGGGATTTATTTGCCATATATCTGGGCATACTTTACGTTGCTAACCTGCTTGATGCTTATGTTGATGCACACCTGTTTGATTTTAATGTTCAGGAGGATTTTTTCCGGAACAGGGCAGATTTTCAGCTCACCATGAAGTTTTCATTTTAAGTATTTATGCAAAACCGTTATCTGATATCCTGTACTTCCTGCAAAACTGAGAATGAACTTTTCAGACTCAATTGCAAACAATGCACATCTATCCTGCAAAACAGACAGCCCAATATTGATTTCTGGAATGTCAGCGGCAAGATGTTTATATCTCCAACTGAAGCATTTATGGAAATCATCCGGTCAGAGCACAAAAATTTTGTATTTCTTTTATTAGGATTGCTGACCATCCGTATTATGTCCTTTACGGGATTTTTTACTTCGTATGTTTTGAAGGCAAACATACCTTTTATTCATTCGGTCTTTTTTATTCCGATTTTTCTTTTATGTGTATTTATTCTTGTACTCGGTTTAAGAAGATTACCGAGTTTGCGGAGCATTGAAATAAGAACTGCAGATATTTACGCTGCGCTTTCTTTTGCCCAGATTCCATTGATTATTTCCGGAATATTCCTTTTTCTCCTTGAATATATCTTCTTTGGTGACTATCTGTTTTTAACAAGCCCCAATGTATTCATGATTAATCCCGGAGCTGCCTGGATGTTTATTGCTTTGGAAGCTTTCTGTTTTTTATGGATGCTGTTTAACAGTTACCTTGTATTTAAGATTTACCTGAATAAAAAACTCTTATCCTTTTTACTGCCGATTTTACTGTATGTATTGATGTTCGCAGTTTATTTTACCGGTTTGTTGGTTTATGTCAATTAAGACCGATGTTTTAATCATTGGCA
>CAYYJL010000447.1:0-3085 GCA_964472245.1 uncultured Ignavibacteriaceae bacterium
CCTGCAAGAAAGCCGGAAGGATTATACGGACCCGCTGATTATATACTCTCGGGGTCCGGCAAAAGACTGAGGCCTGTTCTGGTACTGGCTGCCTGTGATGCAGTGGGAGGTAAACCGGAAAAATGTGTTAACGCTGCTGCCGCAGTTGAGATGCTGCATAATTTTACCCTGGTTCATGATGATATCATGGATAACGCGGATACAAGAAGGGGTATGGAAACACTTCACAAAAAACATGATATAAGCACGGCTATTCTGGTCGGGGATAGTCTGCTTGCTGTTGCATACGAGTATCTGTTAAAGGATTGTACGGGCGGTAATATATCCGCGGTAAGTTCGTTTACAAAAGGACTGATTGAGGTTTGTGAGGGACAGAGTCTTGATAAGGAATTTGAAAAGCGTAAAGAAGTTTTACTCAAAGAATATATCCTCATGATTACCAAGAAAACGGCCGCAATGATGCAGATGTGCTGCGAACTGGGCGGATATCTCGGAAAAGCAAAACCTGTACATATCAAAGGCCTTTCCGATTACGGCAAAAACCTGGGTATTGCCTTTCAGATTCAGGATGATTTGATAGATTTAACAGGTGATGAAAACAGAACAGGGAAAAAAGTTGGCGGTGATTTGGTTGAAGGGAAAAAGACTTTTTTATTTTTGACTGCACTTGGTAATGCAAAAGGAAAAGACCTGCAGATGCTTAAACGATATATACAAAATGCCGGAATTCCGGAAGCGGAGATTCCCGTGTACCGTGAAATATTCGAACGCAACGGAGCGATTGACGCCTCAAGGAGGGCAATACGGAGATATTCCGACAAAGCTCTTGAATCACTGAGCTTTATAAAATCCCGGGAGATGAAAGACTTTTTTATCTCACTGACTAATTCTCTTGTTGCGCGGGAAAAATAAACATGATTGAAAAACAAGTTGAAATAATTAATCCGGCAGGGCTGCACACAAGGCCTTCTGCAATGATTGTAAAAATTGCCTCCAAATATAAATCTGAATTTTACATGAGTATTGACGGGATGAGAGTCAACGGCAAAAGCATTATTGGTGTCATGACCATTGCCTCACCCAAAGGTACCGTGGTAGGATTAGAGTTCAGCGGGGAAGATGAAGAAGCAGCTGCTGCTGAGATGTGTGATTATTTTAACAGGGGATTTGACGAATTATGAAAGGCCTGAAGGAACTTGTAGAAAATGCCGATAATCTGATTAGCGGTCTGGCTGCTGCACCCGGTTTGGTGATTGCCCATGCTCATATATATACTCGTGAGGTTTTACATGTTTCCGATTCCTCCATTGAGGATGTGCAGGAAGCTGTGCAAAGCTTTGATGAGGCATTAGCCCGGGCAAAAAAAGAATTAAATAAGATATATTCTATTGCCCGTGAAAGCATTGACGACAAGCGATCCGCAATCTTTGAAGCACAGATGATGATTCTTGATGACGAGGTTTTTCTTGCAAAAATTCGGTCAAGAATTACCAATGAGAAAAAGGTGCCTGAGTTTATCGTCTATGATGAGTTCAATAAATATAAAGATATATTTATCCGCTCTTCAGATATACATCTTAAAGAACGTGCCGAGGATATAGAAGATATAAAATCCCGTCTCATACGGAATTTGCAAAACAAACGCCTTCAATCCAAAATTGGCAAAGATGCAGTAATCATTGCAGATATATTAACCCCTTCTGATACGCTTTTGTTTGCTAAAGCCGGTGTTAAGGCGTTCGTAACTGATCGCGGCGGATTGGCATCGCACACTGCTATTATTGCCAGATCATTAAATATACCTGCTATTGTGGGGACACATTACTCACTGGATCTTATTAAACAGGATGATCTGCTTATTGTAGACGGATTCCATGGTTTAATCTTTATCAATCCAACCGATAAGCAGCTTGATTATTTCAATAAAAAAATTGAACATCTCAAAGAGATTAACAGTGATCTTGATGAAATGCGTTCGCTGCCATCATCAACTTCCGACGGCGTAAAAATATCCATCTATGCAAACGTGGACGTATCCGGTGAAATTGATATGGTTGTTTCAAACAATGCAGCCGGTATTGGGTTATACAGGACAGAACAGATTATTGAAGAGATGGGGGAATTTCCCGATGAGAATGATCAGCAGAGGATTTACGAAAACCTTTCACATCGGGTTTTTCCGGAAATTGTTACTATACGTGCATTTGATATAGGCGGGGACAAAGTAAGGATATTTGACGGGCATGAAGCAAATCCATTTTTGGGGTTGCGGGGAATACGTTTTTTACTGCATAACCCCGCATTATTTAAATCGCAGCTTCGGGCAATCCTTAAAGCAAGTGTGAATAAAAATATTCAATTCATGCTTCCCATGGTCACTACTCTGGATGAAATTCACGAAACCAGAAAACTGCTGAATGAATGCAAAGCGGATTTGGATAAAAAAAATATTCCGTATGACTCTAATTTGAAAATTGGAGTAATGATTGAAGTCCCATCCGCTGCATTTATGATAAGAGATCTTGCTAAGGAAGTTGACTTTTTCAGCATCGGTACGAATGATTTAATCCAATATATGATGGCTGTTGACCGAGGCAATGATCTTGTTGCAAACCTATATAAGGAATTTCATCCCTCAGTCTTACGGGTATTGAGCAGAATTATTAAGGAAGCAAATGAATACAAAATACCTGTCAGCATCTGCGGAGAAATGGCTGCTGATACACTTGCTGTTCCTGTGCTGCTTGGCTTGGGGCTGCGTTCAATCAGCGTTTCCCCTTCAGTGATTCCATATGTGAAAAGAGTAATTCGTGCATCGAATTACAAAAAATGTGAAGAACTCGCTGAGCGGATTCTTAAGTATCCCACCGATGTCGAAATTATTGCGGAACTGGAAAACTTTTTTCAGCAAAATTCAATTAACCGAACAAGGAATATATTATAACCTATGCAGATTACTGAACTGACAGCAAAACACGATCCTGAAAAATTATTTGATGTGCTTGTAGAAACTTACACACAAATTCAAAACAGTTTAGAAGTTTCATTCCAAATTGACAGCACTCAAAAACAAAATATATCTTCT
>CAYYJL010000448.1:0-3080 GCA_964472245.1 uncultured Ignavibacteriaceae bacterium
TTAAAGAACCGGATGAAGAATTCTGCAGCTGAGGGAAAAGTATTTGCAAAAACCGGAACGCTCAGTGGTGTAAGCTGCTTATCCGGATATACAACGAACTCAGCAGGAGATACGATTGTCTTCTCTATCATGATGCAGAACCATTACCGCTCAATCAGGCGGATGCTGGAAATTCAAAACTATATAGGTATTATCCTTTCTGAATAGTATGAACGGCAAAAAATTAGTTATCACTTCCCCGGCTATGCTGCAGCATATTCCACCCATGACTCACGTGGAGAAACCTGACCGGCTGGAATCACTGTTAAAAATGTTTAAATCCGAGAACATTGATATCTTCACAGATTTTCAACCTGCCGGGGAAGAGGAAGTCCGCCTGGCTCACAGCCAGTATCATCTGGAGTTTGTTACAAAATCACATGCAGCAGGGTTGCAAATGCTTGATGATGGTGATACCTATGGCTCCCCCGGCTCCTTGAATGCAGCATATACAGCCGTTGGCGCAGGAATAGCCGGAATGGAAAAGATATATAAAGAGGGATTTAACCGGATCTTTTGTGCTGTCCGTCCTCCGGGACATCATGCAGAAAGGGATAAGGTAATGGGGTTCTGTTATTTTAACAATATCGCCATCGCCGTAAAATATGCACAGAAAAAAGGATATATAGTAAAGGCAGCAATCATAGACTGGGATGTGCACCACGGCAACGGCACTCAGGATATATTTTATGCGGACAGTTCAGTTCTTTTTGTCAGTCTGCATCAGATGCCGCTTTGGCCCGGGACCGGTACCACTCAGGAAAAAGGAACGGGGAGCGGTACAGGTTTCACCATTAATATCCCCATTGCCCCGGGCTCAGGATACGATATATACGCCCGGCATTTTGCAGATACCATTATCCCCACGGTAAAATCTTTTGCTCCGGAAATCATCTGTATTTCGGCAGGATTTGATGCTCACAAAGATGACCCGCTTGCTCAGGTTAATCTCACTTCCGGTGACTACACCAAAATGACCAAGCTGCTCACACATTATGCTTCAGAGCATGATATCCCGATACTTTCAATGCTGGAGGGGGGATACAATATACCTGCTCTGACGGAATCCGTTAAGAATCATATATACGCATTATGAACTCCTCTCCGCACAGGATAGATATTCCATGCAACGGAATACATCTTCAATTGTATTCATTTCATAAGGAAAATCTGGCCGGTCCGTCTATACTTTTTATTCACGGATTTGCATCTGACTATACGGAGTGGGAGCACATCATTTCATTAATGCCTGCGGGAGTTTCCTGCTACTCTCTCAATCTCCCCGGCTTTGGGGGCTCGGAGTTCCCCGCAAACGGATTGAACGGCAAATTTCTCACTGAGTGCCTCGGAGCTGCATTTCAGTTATTACCCGGTTCGCAAAGAATCCTCTGTGGGTATTCCATGGGCGCACGGCTTGCATTAGAATCAGCCATCAGCAAATCCTGTCTACCTTCCCTGCTTGTTTTGGAATCAGGTACTCCGGGGATAGCCGACACCCAATCCAGGAGCATCAGACAGAATGAGGATTCTATCCTGGCTGAAAGAATTTTACAGATGGATAATCAGCAGTTTGAAGAAATGTGGCGGACACGGGAAATATTTGGTTCGCAGAAACGGCTTGACGATCAACAGCTGTTACGATTATCTGAGAGAAGAAAAAATACTGCACCTGAGGTTCTGGCTGAATATCTCCGCGCCTTTGGTACAGGAATCATGCAAAACCACTGGGATGAATTAGCGGCGCTCCAATGCCCCGTTCTGCTTATTACCGGTGAACTTGATTCCAAGTTCACAGAGATTAACAAAAAGATGCGGATACGACTACCGGATGCAGTACATGAAATCGTTCTGGCTGCAGGCCACAATACACACCTCGAGGAACCTCAGTATTTCGTAAATTTGTTATACAAGAAATTATTATTTCATAAAATTATGTAGTGCATGGAAAACCGTAAAAAAGTAAAAGAATTTCAGGATATTATTTATGAAAAAATGGATGGCATTGCCTTCATTACCATAAACAGACCGGAGGTAAGAAACGCCTTCAGACCGGAAACAGTTAAGGAACTGTATGAAGCCTTTGCTGATGCAAGAGAAGATTTAACGATAGGCGTTGTATTGTTTTCGGGAGCCGGACCTGCAAAAGACGGCAAATATGCTTTCTGCTCGGGTGGTGATCAGCGAATCCGCGGTGATATGGGTTATATGGGCGGCGACGGCGTACCCCGCCTTAATGTCCTCGATTTGCAAAAATTAATCAGAAGCATGCCGATTCCGGTTATTGCCCTGGTAGCGGGATATGCTATAGGCGGCGGACACGTGCTTCATGTAATTTGCGACCTAACCATTGCAGCAGAGAATGCCATTTTCGGACAAACCGGACCAAAGGTAGGCAGTTTTGACGGCGGGTTCGGGTCAAGTTACCTGGCGAGAATAGTCGGTCAGAAAAAAGCCAGGGAAATCTGGTATCTCTGCCGCCAGTATAATGCAGCTGAAGCTTTAGAGATGGGACTTGTTAACAAAGTCGTACCTGTTGATCAGCTTGAGGCAGAAGGAATTCAGTGGGCGAAGGAAATTCTGGAAAAATCCCCCATGGCTATCCGTCTGCTGAAATCTGCCTTTAATGCAGAGCTCGACGGACAGGCAGGAATTCAGGAGTTAGCGGGCAACGCTACGCTGCTTTATTACATGAGTGAAGAGGCACAGGAAGGTAAGAATGCGTATATACAAAAACGCAAACCGGACTTCAAAAAATTCCCTAAACTCCCCTGATGGAAACATCAAAACTCTCACAACCGCAGATTTGGATTGCAGCAGCCAGGCCTAAAACTCTGGCTGCCGCTGTTGTACCCGTTATGGTGGGTTCCTCTCTTGCCCTGGAAACCGGTTCTCTCAACATAAGGCTGACCGCAATCACGCTGGCAGTTGCACTATTGATACAAATCGGGACTAATTTCACTAATGATTTATATGATTTTTTGAAGGGCGCTGATACCAAAAAAAGAGTTGGTCCCCTGCGAGTCTTAAATGCGGGGCTCGTT
>CAYYJL010000449.1:0-3072 GCA_964472245.1 uncultured Ignavibacteriaceae bacterium
TAACACTAATGTGAGCCGGATTAAAAATCCCGTACCTAGTAAAAAATATATATAAACATGCCTGGGGTGTTTTTCCAGCTCTGCAAATAGTTTATCTATATATTTCATTCGGGCACATTCCTGCTGAATTGAAATAGAGTTGAAACTGAAACGGTTTTAAATTTCTTAAAAAACGAAATCAGCCCTAAAATTATAATGAGAATAAAATCATATCCATGAGCTACGATGGCATAAGAAAGTGCTGCTTCTTTTTGAACTCCGAACAGCATAAGAGAACCGGACGCAACTGCATGATAGACGCCTATGTTCCCCGGCACTGAAGGTATTACCATTCCTAATGCTCCGGCTGATACAACAAACAAATATGCATACAGAGGTATTGTTATGCCCAAATCCTGGCACAGCAGCATCGCCATTAAACATGGCACAAGCCAGATGGCAAGAGAGTAAATCTTCAAAACGCTTAATCTCTTCAGCCCCATACTCTTAAACGATAGGGACATATTCTTCAGAATTCCCGCAACTCTTGTTTTTATTGACGCCGGAACAAAATTCAGCGCAATAGTCCGCAGACGTTCACTCAGGAAGAAGAGAATAAGCAAAAAGCTTAAACCAAAAATTATGCTAAACGATATATAACTCTGCTTGGCAATTTCCTGTGCAGTTTGTGAAAAAATAATGGAGATCAACAGAAAAAAGAAGACAAATGCTATATCAAGCAGCCGTTCTATGACAACCGTACCGAGTATATAAGACCTTGTTAATCCATTCTCTTTAGCCACAAGCTGTACCCTGACCAGTTCACCGATTTTACCCGGGAGCAGATTATTTGAAAGATAACCGATAAGGTTGTTATGGTATAAAGATCTGAGCGACACATTCTTATTTTCACTCAGCAAATATTTCCAGCGCATTGTTCGGAACAATAAACCGGAATACCAGACTATCAGGACAACAAACAGTGTTGCAAAAGAAAAATTTTGCAGATTATCCACAAGCAGCGGGTAATCAATATTATTTAATAAAAGAAAAATAGAGATTGCACAGATGATTGCACCGGCAATCAGCATTTGCGTGTTTTTGCTCATAAACTCTTATTGTTCTCTTCTATCAACCCCTTATATACGTTCTCAAGTTCCTCAATAATATTTTCCCATAACATAGTTTTGTGTACAAAAGTTTTACCGTTTGTTCCGATTTTCTTCCTGAGCTCCGGCTTCTCAAAAAGCTCAATTATTTTTGCTGCAAACAGCTCCGGATCACGTCTTTCAAGTTTTACACAGTTTTCACCATCAACCAAAGGAAACTTGCTTCCAAAAAAATCATCGCTGATATCCACAATCGTGGGCAAACCGTAAGCCATGGTCTCCAGATTAGCTACACCAACGCCCCTGTGGTACGGCAATGAACCGCTCAGGAACATACTGCTTATATCCGCCTGTGAAATAAATTCCTTAATCCGCTCATGAGGTATTCTTCCGGTCAGAATAATATTGTTTCCCAGCCCAAGTTCTTTAATTAAATCTGCGGAATCCCGGCTCATTATTTCGCCGACAATAATCAATTTTGCCTGAGGATATTTTTCAGTTACAATTTTCCATGCCCGTATTGTTTCAAAACGATTTTTGAGATTACTTACATGCCCCAGGGAGATCATTGTAAATTTGCTCTCCTCATAATTCAATTCGGTATCCCGGCAAGCATCCAAAAAGGACTGCGTTATGGTAAACGGTACAAGTTCAATACCATCAGTCCTGCTATAACGTTCGTTTATATACCGCAATGTTTCCCTGTCCAAAGCAAGATATGTATTTACTCTCTTGGCAAAATAATTTTTAAGGATTATTTTATCGAATGCAGCAAGCACCATATTGTAAATTGATACAGTATGCTGCATGGGTGTCATTAAGGAACAAACCAGCGGCAGTTTCAATTTCTTTTTTAAATGGGCAGAAGCAAAAACCAAATCAAAGATATTATTACACTGATGCAAAATTTCAATTTTTTCTTTGCGTACAACACTTTCTATATATCTGATATTCTTCGGGAGAATGCTGAGATTAAAATCCGGAAAACTCATCCAGAGTTTTAACTTTGGCAAACTGATTTTTGGAATCCTGTACACCGGAATTCCATCTTCTACATTATACCCTGTAAGGTCCTTGAAACTGTTTGTAATCACGATTACATGATGCCCGTTGCGTTTCAGATATTTTGCATACTGGCTTGTAATAAATGATGACCCTGTATTTATCGGGGGATATAAATTGTTAAACAGACAAATATTCAATAGATTATTCTTTTCTTGACTTAATTACTTTTGCCGGTATTCCGGCACAAATGGAATATTCAGGAATTTCTTTTCCTGTAACTACTGCTGAAGCCCCTATAATTGAACCTTTTCCAATGCGTGAACCACCTAAAACTATCACGTTAAACCCAAGCCAGACATCCTCCCCTATTATAACCTGTTCAGTTGTAAGCCCCTGAAAGTACATTGGTTTGGATGTGTCAGTATATTCATGCAAGGTCGTCACTATTTTTGTGCCGGCACCAATTAATGAATATTTTCCAATTTCCAGCCCGCCCAGGCCGACAATAAAACAATCCTGCCCTATCTTGCTGAAATCACCAATCTCAATCTGGTCAGGGTACTTAAAGGTACAACCTTCCTGAATGGTTATCTGTTTTCCTAAGTGCTTAAAAAAAGGTCTGTATAAATAAGGGCGTATCTTTTCAAAGCCGGGCAGGGCTATATATTTAAGAATGCCCTGTAAATAGAAAAAAATTCTATTTCGATTCACTAATTTCATCCACAACAGCTTTTAATCCATTCTTTATGGATGTGGGATCAGGCAGTGGAAAATTCATGGTTCCAATACTGAAAGAAGCGGGCTGATCGGAAATTTTTATAATTGGCTTCTTACCAAGTAATTCTCCGAGCATATGGATTACTTCTTCCAGAGTAACAGTTTCACTTCCACCAATGTTATAAATTGATACACCCGGCTTAGGAGCATCTATGATATTACCTAATACTCTGGCAACATCCTCGGAAAATACAGGATTAAA
>CAYYJL010000450.1:0-3061 GCA_964472245.1 uncultured Ignavibacteriaceae bacterium
TATATACCGTTACTCGTTATTGGAATCCTGTTAATCATTTGATCAAATCAATCACCGTTCAGACGGTTTTGCTGCAATCCGGCATTAACCACGGTGAACACAAAGAATGCACAAAATACACAGAGAGGAACCTAAGCTCCTCTCTGTTATTAATAATTTATCATTCCCCAGAGACAATCCTGTTAATCGTGTCTCATCCTGTCATCGTGTTTTATTTGAGCAGCACCATTTTGCCGGTGTGGGAAGTTGTGCCGGCGGTGAGCTTGTAGAAATATATTCCGCTGGGGAGACCGGCGGCATTCCATATATGCTGATGAGTGCCGGCATCGCGGGAACCCGCAAATAGTGTTGTTATCTGCCTGCCTTGTGCATTATATATACTAATATTTACATCTGCTTTAACAGGAAGTGTATAACGGATGGTTGTAGCCGGGTTAAACGGATTGGGGTAGTTTTGATGGAGTATATATGCTAACGGAGCAGCCGGTTCCGGTTTAACATCTACGGGAGTGAGCGGATAGGTTGTTGTAAAAACACCGCGTCCGTGAGTGCCGACTGCCAGGGTGCGGTCTGACTCGCGGTAATCCATATAGGCAATCAGTACGTTGCCAATTTCATTTGCGGCTGCATGTACCCACACGGTGGAGTCACCCTGCAGGCGTTCGGTCATTAGCAGCCCGATGCTGGTCCCGATGAATACATGTAAATCACTGCCGGAATATATCATGGTTGCCCAGCGTACTGAGGGCCCGTCCGGACCGGCAAGGTTACCTTCAACATCAACCCAGCTTCTTCCTCCGTTGGTTGTCAGCCAGAGATTTTGGAAATTGTAATTACCAAAAGCTGCAAGAGCGCGGTTGGAATTAAGGGGGTCAATAGCAATGCCGCGCACAAAACCTCCTTGTGCGGTACCGCCGTTTAATCCCGGGGGAGTAATATCTGTTGCCAGAGGAGAAGTTGAAGCACTGTCCACACGCTTCATAAGCCCGTCTGTTGTTCCTACATATACAACGTTAGCATTGTTCTTTTTAGAAACAGCAATGGTGCTTACTCTGCGAGTCCATCCCGTAACTGAACCAAAATCAGTTGCAGTAAGACGGGACCAGCCGGTTGTGGCAGAGCTGTTAATGATATTATCGTTTCTCCAGAGTCCTGTAATCATGGAAGGGGAGCCGGAGTAGCCGCCTCCATAGTAGAGTATGCTGCTGTTATTTGGGTCTAATGCAATCGGGTTAACAAAAAGCTGTCTTGTACCGCCGGAGGGATTAATGGAAACAACGTCGTTGCCGTCCCTCGTTTGGCGGTGCATGGGGCCGTTTTGGTATTGTGTATACATTCTGTTGTCTGCAACATTGCCAAGTTCCAGCACGGTACCATCCCCGCCGTATATAAGGTACCATATGTTGGATGAATCAGTTGCAATAGAACCGTTATCCTGAGCGCCGGCAATAATTCTTGTATCGCCGCTGTCAGAGGAGATGGAAACGGAATAAACCTGTGTTACGTTATAGCCGTTGTTTAACAGAGTCCACTGCATGGGGAATGCCATGTTGATATTATCTGCGCGGTGCACACCGCCATCTGAAGAGGAGTAATATATATTATAGTTGGTGGGCTTAAACATTCCCCCCTGATGATCCGGGTGGTGATTGCCTTCCGGATAATAGGAATAACCGCCGATATCAGTAATGTTGTTGGGGGTGGTGAAGCCGTCAGTGGAGCGGTAGAGATTGGTACCTCCGATAATAACAAAATCAGGATTATCCGGTTTAACATGAATGGTCATATCGTAACCGGTCTGCGTGGAAAGATCTGAGGGGAGATTTGCGCTTCTGTTTTCCCAGGTGCCTGAACCGGTTCCGTTATCGGTGTATTTCCAAATCTGGTGGCCGGCAGTGGCGGGAGTATTGTTGGGACCCTGCACAAAGATATATATAATGTTGTCATTTGAAGGGGCATAAGCAAAAACAATTCTGCCGCTTGCGGTTGGGAAGTTAGAGGGGGCAATTGAGCTCCAGTTTACTCCGTCAGTAGAGCGCCAGATTCTGACGGCACCGCTTACTCTGGTGTGCGCATACATAACGCCTGATGGTGTGACGGTGACATCTGTTGTAACGGTTGAAGTATTGATGGTACCGTTATCTGATGCGAGAACCTGAGTCCAGGAAGTGCCTCCGTTTGTTGTGCGGTATATACCGCGCCAGGTGGCAGCAAATACTTCATCCTGAGCAGTGTTTGCAGGATTTACGGCAATTGACCAGTTGAAATCAAATGCATCTGCTATGGCAGGAGTGCCTGATAAGGTGGAGGGGAGAATCTCCCACGTCTCACCATTGTTGGTGGACTTATATATACCGTCACCGTGATAAAATGAACCCCAGCGGGTGTTGTTTGTGGTGGAGCCGCGAAACTCTCCCGTGCCCACATACCAGTTATTGGTTTTGCCGGGACGGGTATCCTGTGCAATGCAGCTGGTGGAGTGGGTCTGTTCCGGGCGGAGTTTGAGCTGCCAGGAGGCGCCGTCGTTGGTGGACTTCCAGATACCGCCGTCAACCGCGCCGGCAATCAGCACACCAACATTTTCCACATCCGCAGCAAAGGCACGGGTTCTTCCGCCAATGTTACCCGGACCCTTTTCACTCCATTGCAATTGCAAAGCACCGCTCCCCTTGGCGAGCATATAATCCCGGAAGTTTGGCAGAGAAGCCGAGAGCCGTGCTTCCCTTCTGCGGATATCCTGCGGTACCGCATCAGTCACAGGATCACGCACCACCAGGAACTCATATTCCGCACGGGAGTTGGGGTTGTTTTTATCCCCAATGCTTGCTGTTGGGATTTCTGATTTTTCAGGTATGATAAAATAGAAAGCAGCGAGAATGAGTAGTGCTAAAAAGGGGAGAATTTTTTTCATGTGCCGGGTTTCCGTTTGGTTAATTTATAATGGGAACTGTCTTATAAATATAATTTTCTTACGAAGAAATATAATAAATATCCCAGCATGAGAAGTACGTTAATAAATGGTGCTATATTCACACTGTTCCAAGTTAAATTTAGAAAGTAA
>CAYYJL010000451.1:0-3059 GCA_964472245.1 uncultured Ignavibacteriaceae bacterium
TTGATCTTTCTTCTTACGATGTAGTTTTTTCTAACTCTCATGAAGTCGCAAAAGGAGTTATCACAAAAATTGACCAGCTCCATATCTGCTACTGCCATAGTCCTATGCGGTATGCATGGGATTTGTACCATCAGTATATACGTGAGTCAGGACTGCTTACCGGTCTGAAAGGCAGGGCCGCTCAGTATGCACTGCATAAACTGAGAATTTGGGATTACTCCACTTCCAACCGTGTGGACTTCTTTATCGCTAACTCAGGATATACCGCTGCAAGAATCAAAAAAACCTACGGCAAGGATGCAAAGGTAATTTACCCTCCCGTTGATACACACAAATTTGAGGCAGTAACCGCAAAGGAAGATTTTTATGTTACAGCATCACGATTAGTCCCTTATAAAAAAATTGACCTGATTGTGGAAGCATTCACCAAAATGCCGGATAAAAAACTGGTTGTGGTGGGAGACGGACCCGATTATGAGAAAATAAAGCGGATTGCTACCTCCAATATTCATATATTGGGTTATCAGGATTTTGATTCTCTCAAATCTCTGCTCAGCCGGGCAAAAGCATTTGTGTTTGCCGCCGAAGAAGATTTCGGAATTGTGGTTATTGAAGCCATGGCATGCGGCACGCCCGTCATTGCGCTTAATAAAGCAGGTACTGCAGAAACCGTTATTCATGGTACTACCGGAATTTTATACGACAGGCAGACACCTGTTGACGTGGTTCAGGCGGTTACTGAATTTGAGAAAACTTCTTCCGGTTTTGATCCGGCTGTCATAGCCAAACATGCACATTCCTTCTCTAAGGATACTTTTGAAAAAAACATTCAAGAATTTGTCGAAGAAAAAATAATCGAAAAGTTTCGGGGATAAAAAATGATTTTTGGCCAGAAAAACTTAGTTGTCATCCGCACGCTTCTGGATCTTTCCATAATATTGCTCTCCTTTATTGCTGCCGCTCTTATTGCACAGCCGTTGGAAGTTCTGCAGTCACGTCTTTATATGGCAATACTTCCTCTCATTTCCATGATTCTCTGGTATTTCTCCGCCAATTTTACCGGATTTTATGAGGATTTCAACTCACGTTATTTCCCCTATCAAATCATATATATAATAAAAAATGTCTTTGTCCAGGTATTTACTGCAATTGTGTTTATTTTTCTTGTAAAAGAAGATTTATATACCCGTAACTTCGTTATCTCCTTTTCCGGTATTCTTTTCACTGCCATTGCTGTTGAGTTTCTTGTCCTCCGCAAAATAATAAAATCACAAAAAGCCCGCGGAATTAATTTCCGGAAATTGTTGATTATCGGTGCAGGTCCTGTAGGATTGGAATTTAAACAGATAGTGGAAGAAGATTTATCTCTCGGCTTTAATTTTGAAGGTTTTTTAGATGATAATCCGGAAAAACAAAAGGACTCCTTAGTACTCGGCAGTATTGCCTCTCTTGAAGATATATTAACATCAAAACAGATTGATGAGGTTGTTATCGCATTACCTGGTCGTATGCCGGAAGCACTTGAATCAATCATGCGTGTCTGCAATAAACATGCGGTGCGTACGTATATTATCCCTGATTATTTCAAATTCCTTGCGCGAAAATTCCGCATCAGTCTCATTGGCAACTTCCCCATTATCACCGTCCGTAATGAACCGCTGGAAGAGCTTCATTTCCAGTTTATCAAACGTTTGTTTGATATTGTGTTCTCATTGCTTGTTATATTATTTATTGTATCCTGGTTGTTTCCAATTATCATAGTCCTGCAAAAATTACTTTCGCCGGGACCCATTTTTTATTCTCAGTACCGCATTGGAAAAGGGAACTCAGTATTCACCTGCTACAAGTTCAGAAGCATGACCCCTACGCCCGTCGAACGTGAATTTAAAGCAACCACTACTGATGACCCCCGTATCACTAAATTCGGCAAGTTCCTGAGAAAATCGAATATTGATGAGCTGCCCCAGATATTTAATGTGCTGCTAGGTGATATGTCCATTGTGGGCCCGCGCCCTCATGCGGTCAGCTATAATGAAAAATATGCTGAGTTTATAGAAGAGCTCCGCCTCCGCAATCTGGTTAAACCGGGCATTACCGGCTGGGCACAGGTTCACGGCCTCCGCGGTGATGTTACCAATGAAGAGGAAAATAAGGCGAGAATTCTGAAACGCTTTGAATTTGATATCTGGTATGTGGAAAACTGGAGTTTCAGTTTGGATATACAGATTATCTTTTTAACTTTTTGGGAAATTATCCGCGGAAGAGCTAAAGGGGTTTAACTTTCCGGGGCGGGTGCAATTTCATCATTGCTATGGCTAATCCGGTCAGGAACCACACCATCGTAATGATTTCATGATCACCAAAATTCCATTCCGTTAATCCGCTTGCCAAAAAGCTTACATATACACCAATAATTCCAATGCTCAGGACGTGGTAAAGCGAATCCTCTTTCACATACTTATATACCTTATGCAGACGGAACCAGACTGCAGCGAGCAGCCCCATAAATATAACAAATCCAACCCCGCCAAGTATCGCCAGCACATGCATGTAATTATTATGCAGATGCCCCTGTATTTCCTTCAGATACGGATTTTTATATTTAATGTAATACGGCTCCAGACTTATATCCCCAACCCCGAAAAAGGGATACTCCTTAAAAATCCGCCATCCCGTAATCCACATCTGAATTCTTGAGAAATTGGAATAGTGGTACGGGTCAAAAAGCCGCAGCACTTTGCTCCTTTTCACTTCACCCAAATATATATTACCATTTTTATACAAAACCGAAGAGGGCGTAAAATCTAATTGTATGCCATTCACTTGACTGCTGTCATCATTATCAAATTGGAAAAGATGATTATCACGTGTTACAAAAACCATCTCCCCGTTATCATGTGAAGCAAAAACTGCATTCACACATCCGGCAAAAGATTTATATTTCAGCAATTCCCCGGAAGAATCAACCCACGTATATGCCTCAGTACTGTTCTTTCCGGATATAAGGAGCATATCCCCTGCTCTTTTCATGAGCGACACATCTTTGCGCATTGAGTCTA
>CAYYJL010000452.1:0-3052 GCA_964472245.1 uncultured Ignavibacteriaceae bacterium
TGCTGCCTCAATCATTCGGTCCAGCCAGGCTTGTGCCTTTTCAGGCTGTATGTAGTCATATATCCTTGCCCGCTTGTCAAACAACAAATTCTTAATATAATCAATACTTTCACCCCTAAACCAGCTTGCATCCGGTGCAGAGAAGCCCTGTTTTTGGCCCTTCGTAAAGGTATCAGGTATATATTGTGATAGTGCCTTTCGAAGTATCAGTTTTCCGTCGCTGGATTGAGTCGTGAATTTGGCTATATCATTCTCATTAACGGTAAGTGCTTCATCAAAATTATTTAGCTTGTACCGTACAGGCACCTTCATGGCAAAATCAACCAAGTCGTTATCCAGAAATGGTACTCTGGTCTCCAAACTATGTGCCATACTCAGTTTATCCTCAACAACAAATAACCCGTGAAGAAAGGTTTTAATCTCAAAATATAATGAACGATTAATATAGTCTTCCGGTGTATCAACATTAAATGCTTTACCGTTCATAATTGAACGAAATACCTCCAGAGTCGAGTGATTCCCTAATTTTCCGTTCACTGATGGCTGAAAAAAATCTTTCTTCTGTGAATCAGGTATCAACCTTTGCCAGTAGCGGTAATACTTCTCTATATAGTCGTTATGGCCGTCGTTATTCATTGCCTTATAATATCTCCACGGATAACCGGCAAATAATTCATCACCACCGGTTCCTGACAACACAACCTTTACAAATTTACTGGCAAGCCGTGACACATAATAATTAGGATATGATTGCCCCACCCTCGGGTCTTCCAAATGCCAGATAAGATTAGGCATTACCCGTTCCATATCACCGGCTTTTAACACTACCTCATAGTGTTCAGTCTTATATATATTTGAAAGAAACTCAGCCTTTGCGCGTTCATCAAATACCAGTTCAAGACCGGAAGCCGAAGATAAATCAAACCCCCCGGTAAATGTTTTAAGATTTTTAAAGTTTCTTGCAGCAATGCAGGTTACTGATCCGGAATCCATTCCTCCGCTCAGATATGAACCCACCTCAACATCGCTTATCAATTGACGGTTGACGGCTTGTTCAAATAATCGAACCAGCTCAGTTTCATATTCTTCCTGCGATATACTGTTATCTTCCTCAAAATGATAATCCCAGTACTGCCGGATTTCAGATGTCCCTCCGCCCGCATTGGTAATTTTAATCCAATGAGCCGGTTTCAGTAATTTTACATCTTCAAACAGCGTTTTATCGGAAAATATATTTTGAAATGAAAAGTATTCATTCAATGCTTCTACATTCACCGAAGCTTTCAATGCCGGATGAGTCAGCAAAGCTTTTATTTCGGAAGCAAACATGAAAATGCCCCCCTTATTATAATAATAGAGCGGCTTTATCCCGAAACGATCGCGCGCAATAAATAATTCTTTTTGCACACGGTCCCAAATTGCAAAAGCAAACATTCCGTTAAATTTCAGGAGCGCATCTGCCCCCCATTGTTTGTATGCCTTTAAGATAACTTCACTGTCCGTTTTGGAGTGGAAAGTATATCCGATAGCTTCCAGCTCAATTCTGATATTCTGGAAGTTATATACCTCACCGTTATAGGTTAATATATACCGTCCGTCATCAGTCTGCATCGGCTGATGCCCGGATGGGGAGAGGTCAATAATTGCCAGCCGCCGGTGACCCAAACCGATATTAGAGTCTGTCCAGATACCTTCACCGTCAGGTCCCCTGTGTTTGATTTCATCGGTCATTTTTTTAACCTGACTGATTGAAACTGCTGCACCGTTTGTATTAAAAATTCCTGCTATACCGCACATATATATACTGCTTCGTTTTTCTTACGGGTTTTTGCCGGGCTTTGTATTTTTATAACTGCTGAACAGAGAATAAAATGCCAGCAGGATTAAAATTCCGTCCAGCGGCATCCGATACCTGTACTCTGTAAATGGTATCATGGTAATGTGAAATATCATATAAACAAAAATGATGGTGCAAAAGAAAACTCCCTTCCCCTTTTCGTGTCTTAGCAGCTTTATTAATCCCAGAATCATAAATGGAATTAAAATGCCATAAGAAAGCAAAATACTCAGGTTGTGTGCCAGCGACCATTTGCCGTCAAATCGGTATCCAAATTGTTTGTAAGAATACCATATATCTAACGGCTGCCAAAATTCAATAAAATTAGAAAGCATAAATTCGGCAGAAGTGAATTTGTGCGGTAAGATACCCATGCGGATTGCCTCTACCTGCTGTACACCTAGGTACTCACCTGTTTGTGTTTCGGGTCCTTTTAACCCCCGTTGCACAGAATCTAAAACCTCAGGACTCACATACCATGCATTATCATCAATAAGAAAATATTCAACATGCGGAAGACCGAATATCTTTTCAGTAATCGGCGCTGTCCTGACTGAAACAAGAATAAATCTCTAATAAACCATATAATTACGAATACTCCATGGAACAAGCATAAGAATGACAATCCCCGTAAAGACTAATGCCTGTTTTGTTGAATTGCCTATACTCTTTCTTTTACTGTTCAAAACTACAAAAAGAAAAAATACAGGGGATAAAACCAGGAACCTCTCATCCAGCAGCATCAGGAATCCATAAATTGCACCTGCAATAACCAGCTTTTTTACTTTAATTTCCGGTTTGTTAAACAGATGACGGCCATAGTACCATAAAAAGAGCAGCATACCCAGAGTCATCCAGAGATCTTTACCCGCAGAGGCAATATTCTTGTAAAACGCAATATATATCATTGCCCAAAGAGAAGCTGCTACCGCTGTCCTGTAATTAAAATACTCCAAACCGTTCAGATAAACCAACAACGGTATAAACGATGTTGCTGCTGCCACCATAATGAAAACCGGCAGCCAGTCTCCGCCGCCAATCAATGCCGGAAGATATAAAAGCCACCCAATCACCGGCCCAACTACTGATGAATATGTCCCCAGTTGCTGCAAATCTGTTACAAATAACCCCTGATGAATCATGTTTTGAGCGAGATTCATATAAGCAAGATCATCTGAAAAATCACTCATAACATTAGTTTAATAACCTTTTTAC
>CAYYJL010000453.1:0-3043 GCA_964472245.1 uncultured Ignavibacteriaceae bacterium
TGCTTTTAACACCGGTCACTTCAGGAATGAATGCCAGATTTTCCTGTACGTTCCTGTCCTTTAATAACTCAAATGACTGAAAGATAACTCCGATGCGCCGTCTCAGTTGATATATTTCTGATGATTTTACGGATAGAGAGTTGTACTTATCAAAAAGTATATATCCCTCAGTGGGTTTAAGTGCAAAGTATATCAGTTTTAAAAGGGTGCTTTTACCCACACCGCTTTTACCGGTCAGCAGACTGAATTCCCCTTTGTTCAGGGAAAAGTTTATATCATGTAAAACAACACGGTCAGGCGGATATACAAAGGATACATCGTTAAATTCCAGCAACGGTTATCTCCTCTGCAGCAGTTTTAATGCCCAGTACAGGGCAGCGGACATGGAACCGTGGTCTGCAATATTTTTTCCTGCAATATTGTATGCGGTCCCATGATCAGGTGAGGTGCGGATATACGGCAGACCGGCCGAAAAATTAACGCCGTCACTGAAAGCAAGCATTTTGAAAGGTATCAACAATTGATCATGATAAGCGGAAACAACTAAGTCAAATTGCTTATACATCTGTTTTGCAAAAAAACCGTCTGCGGGATAGGGACCGGAAATAAATGGATATCTTTTCAGTATATCAGAAAAAATATCAATCTCTTCCCTGCCTATTGCACCGTTTTCCCCCGCATGAGGATTAATCCCCAGCAACGCTATTCTTGGTTTCTTTATATGGAGTTTTTCGACTAGGGTATTATATATGACGGTAATTTTTGAATCCACAAATTCCGGGTTTAATGTGGATGACACCTGGGCAAGCGGCTCATGAATAGTAAGCAGTGCCCCTTTCATAATATCGGAAAGGAACATCATGACAAAATCATTAACCCCAGCCAGATATGCTAACAGTTCTGTATGTCCCGGGAAACTGCTCCCTGCTTCCTTAATTGCTGTTTTTGAAATAGGGGCTGTTATCATGGCAGAGTTAAACGGATCCGCACAAACCAGATCATGTGCAAGATGAATGGAAGCTAACGCTGCTTCACCTGACTCCTTAGACGGCTCACCCTGCTTAATATATCCGGTGGGAATATCAAGGATGGAAACGACGCCCGCTTCCTTTGGAATATCTGAAGGATTGGAAATTATTAAAGATTTTTTTATACTCCCCTTTCCGGTAAGCAGCGGAAAGAAATACTCCGAGGGCCCTATAATGGTAAACTGAACATTTGCAGTCGCAGAAAAATCAGAAACTGATTTGATAATTACTTCAGGTCCGATACCCGCAGGGTCTCCGCAGGTAATTATCAGGTTCTTGAGTTTACCCATAAGGTTATTTCAGGTAAATCAATTTTATGACCCCTGAATAACCGGAAGCAGCTAACCGCGCATAATATACACCGCCGGCAATACTGTTCTTTGCAGAAAAATCCAATAGGACAGAATGCGTACCGGCTGCATAATGCCCGGAGGCGGCAGTCATAACTTCCTCACCGAGAGTGTTATATATATTTAAGGATATATCCCCTGCAGAAGGAAGTGTAAATACTACTTTAGACATCCCGTTAAACGGATTGGGGTAATTCTGTTGTATGGAAAATTCAGCCGGAATGTATCCTTCATCTTCATTTACCGATGTAGGAGAATCAAACCATGCGAGAAGATTGGTCATAAACTGAGTCCGCAATGGTTTTGAACCGATTGATTCAAACGGATATGCCACATATACTATTTTACCGGGAATCGTGGAATTTCCAAAATTTCCTTTATAATAGATACCTGCAGTTTTGGTAGAGTTGTATTTCATAAATTCAACTGCACCACTTGTTCCGGCAATTACATCAGGGGCATCTTCTATATATGGTGCACCTTGTGATGTAACGCCAAACGGAATTAACGCCTGAGTAAAATTATTTAAACTGTCAAAAATGATTGCATTATTCAGATTAGCATCACCATCAATAAAGGAAATTTTCAAGTAATCATTCATGAACGAACCTAAGGAAGGATTCATCGCTGCATTCCTGTGCAGGTTTTCCGCAATCTCTGAGCCGGACAGAAACAGATTGCCACCCGACTCCAGATAACTCTTAAGTGACCCAATCTGTGCAGAATCAAATATTACACCGGCTCCATCCTGATCACCGCTCATCCAGAAAACCATTTTGTAGTTTTGCAGATTAACCGCACCGGAACTTAGTGCCGAATGATGTGCTGTTTCAAAAGAAAACGTACCAGATTCCGCAAACCGTATTATAAAATCGTGATATGCGCGGTTCCAGCTGCCTCCATTCAGATAGCGGTCAAAACCATCAACAATAAGAATTTTACGTCCGTCACCGGAGGTTCTTATGCCATATACATCAGATTGAATGGACTCATTGACAGGATTTGCTGTATCCACCGAATGAATTTTTAGATAAAGGGGTGATGTAAGTCCGTAGGAGTATGTTCTTTTATTAAGTGCCGGGCCGAGAATATTTTCACCCTCACGCAATATATACGTGGTGCCGTCCGTACTGTAATATATTCTGTAACCTGCCAGATCGCTGTCCGGCGGAGTTGTCCAATTTAAGGAAAAGTATATGGTTGAGTCTTTTTTGATGGATTGCAAAACCGGAGACTCAGGTGCAACGATATCAACCGGACGGGTGGTAATGGGTATATAAACAGTATCACCATTTCCCCTGGTATCATAAGTAAATATCATTACCTTATAATTGCCATATGGGAGTCCGTCTGCATTAAAATGGTTGTTACTTACAGTCTGTGTGTTGGCTACATTATTTGCACCGGTACCATTGGTAACAATATAGACGTGTTTGCTCGTATTGGATTCCGGCCGGTAATAATTTGTATTCGCATAAGAATTTGCAGGCAGATTGTAATACCGGTAACGCATTCCGTCATCAGGAGGATTAAAAACAACTGTCTGTCCGTCTTCTGAGAGTATTTTATAACCAAGTTCATATGTTCCGTTATTAAACGTTGCACTTGTTGTGCCGTTTGTTTCTTCCACATGCACCATGATATCCACCTTGCCGCCTATTGCTG
>CAYYJL010000454.1:0-3043 GCA_964472245.1 uncultured Ignavibacteriaceae bacterium
CAACTCAATACGCAGCATTAAGAATTTTTTAAGTCTCAATTATTCTGATTATGCTTACCGGACAATACTTATCTCCAAAGCAGAGTTTATGTCTGATACAACACAAAACGCCCTGCTAAAATCCCTTGAAGAGCCGCCACCCGGTGTTACTATGATATTAACAACAACTGATTCATCCAAGCTGTTAACCACTATCCGCTCCAGGTGTTGGGAAATAAAGCTGAATCATCTCTCAGATACTGAAATGACAGAAATTCTGGAGCGGTATTTTGAAACTGAAAAATCTGTTATTAAAAATATACTTCCCTTTGCTAAAGGAAATTTGAATGAAGCTGTTAACCTGATGGATGCGGATGTAACAGAGATTGCAACGCAGGGGATTGAAATTCTCCGATTTGCGATGTCAGGCAATTTCCTGAAGGCATCGGCCGTGAGCGATGTTTTATTTAAGGAAAAGGATAATGAAAAACTTAATTTGTTTATCCGGTTTCTCATTAATTGGTTTGCTGATGCGTTCAAACACTCAATGGGCAGGGAAGACTATATTCTCACAGAACATGCTGAAACATTTCGTAAATTTGCAGAGAGATATCCTGAAACTAAGTACAGTGAAATTCTAAACAGTCTGGAAAATCTGCAGACAACGCTTGAAAATAATTACATGAATAAAGCAGGAATAATCTCTAAAATATTTTACGAGCTCCGTGCGGTTACTACTGCACAGATAAAATTATCAACTCCATAGATACAGGAATATTATATGAATAAGACAGTAATAACCCATATAACCAGGACCGGCATCGGTTCATTTAACGGCTCCTTATCCGGATTTACTGCACCCCAGCTTGGCAGTTTTGTTATTAAATCGCTTCTAGAAAAAAGCGGAATTAATCCCGGTGATGTTGATGAAGTAATTATGGGGAACGTTTTAACGGCCGGATTAGGTCAGGCAGCCGCCCGTCAGGCAGCTTTATATGCTGGTTTACCCGAAAAAACTGAAACTCTTACCATTAATAAAATGTGCGGCAGCGGTCTGAAAGCCGTCATGCTGGCTCATCAGGCAATTTCCTGCGGAGATGCAGATGTTATCATTGCCGGTGGTCAGGAATCTATGTCAAATGCCCCATATGTCCTCCCTAAGGCACGAAATGGCTATAAGCTGGGGCATGGTCAGGTAATGGACTCCCTGATTACAGACGGTCTCTGGGATGTTTATAATAATGTTCACATGGGTAATTGTGCGGAAAAATGTGCGCGTGATTTCAGTTTGACCCGTAAAGACGTGGATGACTACGCAATTATGTCTTATACGCGTGCAGCTGAAGCCCAAAAGGCGGGAAAGTTTACCGATGAAATTACTCCGGTTGAATTGAAAACCAAGGAAGGCAGCAGTTTATACGCAATTGATGAAGATGTGGAGAAGGTTAATTTTGCTAAAATCCCATCCCTGCGTCCGGTTTTTGATAAGGAAGGGATTGTAACAGCAGCAAATGCCTCCAACCTGAATGATGGTGCAGCAGCTGCTATTGTCATGAGTGAAGCAAAAGCAAAAGAGCTTGGTGTAAAACCGATGTTTGAAATAATAGCACAAGCTTCTGCAGCAAAAGCTCCAATAGACTTTACCACAGCTCCCGCTGATTCTATTAATAAAGTTCTTAAAAAAGCCGGATTAAAAACCACAGATATCGGACTCTATGAAATCAATGAAGCGTTCGCCGTAGTATCACTCGCAGTTAATAAATTGACCGGTTTAACCTCTGATAATGTGAATGTTAATGGCGGAGCCATAGCAATGGGCCACCCGATCGGGGCAAGCGGAGCACGGATACTCGCAACGCTTTCATATGAAATGTTGCGCCGAGACGTTGAATTTGGGCTGGCATCACTCTGCATTGGCGGGGGAGAGGCAAGTGCATTAATCATTAAAAGAGTTTAAGAGAGGTTATTATGAAAAAGATAGCAGTTATCGGCGCCGGAACGATGGGGAACGGAATAACACAAGTTTTTGCCCAGAAGGGTTTTTCTGTACAGATGGTTGATCAGAATGAAAAAATCCTTGAAAACGGAATTAAAAATATTGGGAACAGTCTGGATAGAATTGTAAAAAAAGGATTAATTACGGAGCAGGATAAATCCTCGGCGCTCAATAATATCAAGTTCACTTCAAGTTTACATAATATTGAGTCCGATACTGATTTAGTTATTGAAGCAGTTTATGAGAATAAACAAGTTAAACAAAATATCTTTAAGGAATTAGAAAGTTTACTTAAACCTGAATGTATCTTCGCATCCAATACAAGTTCCATCTCTATTACAGAGATTGCCGCTGCTTGCCGTCAGGATAGGTTCATAGGAATGCACTTTATGAACCCGGTACCAATCATGAAACTGGTGGAAATTATCCGCGGTTATGCAACATCTCAGGCAACGTATGATGCTGTCAAAGAGATGACACTGACATTGGATAAAGTTCCGGTTGAGGTAAACGATTATCCCGGATTTATTTCAAATCGCGTCCTGATGCCCATGATTAACGAGGCGATATTCTGTTTGTTTGAAGGAGTTTCAACCAAAGAGGATATTGATACAGTTATGAAACTTGGTATGAATCATCCTATGGGACCGTTAACACTTGCTGATTTTATCGGCTTAGATGTTTGCCTGGCAATTATGGAAGTGCTGTATAACGGTTTTAATGATTCAAAATACAGACCTTGTCCGTTGTTAAAACAGATGGTAGCAGCAGGCAAATTAGGTAAAAAGTCCGGTGAAGGGTTCTACAAGTACTAAAAATACCCTCAATATAATGTCCTATAAGGTATATTATGTAAACCTTAGATTATACCGGTAAATCGAAGATAAATAACAATAATTATCGCAAGGATGATCATATTTCTCAGAAAGGCATTTTTCTTTGGATGGAATCGTCTCCCCCGGTTTAATCCAAGATTTCTTTTCTTCCTTTCATCAGGATCCTTCATGGGATCATAGAATCTGGGTTGATAATTGTATTGACGGATTTTTGGACTTTTGCGGAACATAA
>CAYYJL010000455.1:0-411 GCA_964472245.1 uncultured Ignavibacteriaceae bacterium
CTTAGAAAATCCACCGAATGCCCCTGCCATTATTCCAACCAAAGTTATCCCGATTTGTTCCGCTGAGAGGAATTTGTCGGGTTCATTAAGGAGGGCAAGTGCCTTTCTTGCAGACTCACTCCCTCTCTTTGCTTTTTCCTCCAATTTAAACCGTCTTGCGGAAACGAAGGCAATTTCGCTCATTGCGAGGAAGCCGTTTAGAAGAATCAAAAATAAAATTATTACTATTTCGTACATATCAAATTGTTATAAAGATTAATCACAAGATACCCTTTAATTTTATCAGGGCAATTGAGTTTACGCGGAACCGGGAATGCGCAGTTTGCTTACCACCTTCAATATTGAAGTAACTATATTATTTCACAAGTAGTTTCATGTTTTTAATTTTTTAAAGTAAATGTATTAATAGAG
>CAYYJL010000455.1:421-3041 GCA_964472245.1 uncultured Ignavibacteriaceae bacterium
AGCAGTTGACAGGTAAAGAGAAAAAATATGTCAGTTTCACAGGTCAAAGTGCAAAACCGGATATTCTACAAATTTCCCCTGTATTTATAGTTTTCTTCCCGGACCAGCAGCGCCGTGTCACGACTGTAAATTAATCTCCCGATACGATCTATGTGAGCGGTCAAGTCTTCGTTATTAATATCATGGTAGACGGCTATATCAAAACGATATGGCATCATGGTGTATTCATTCAGAAGATAACTAACGGTAAGTTGTATATCCCTGGAAATATCTCCTTTCAGGGCAATATCCACATCACTCCCGTTACGGAAGTTTCCTTTAGCCCGGCTGCCGAAAATATATGCCGAATCTATCTCCGGGAATTCATGGAGAACTGCTAGTATCTCCTCAACATCAGATTGCAAGAGACCGAACTCTTCAGCGTTCACTTTTTATTCTTTCAAGGAATTTATTGAGCATGAGAAAGTACTCATTTCTTACTCCTGCCAGAATTTCATCAACTATTGCCTCGTCGTATATATGGACTGTAAGATTCCTGTCTTCAAGTGCTTTTACCCATATATGGCCATCAGATATCAGTCCGGCTTCAAATGCCTGCTTGATGGCACCTCTTGGGGATTTTATATCGGTGTAACCTTGTTCAAAGAGAAAATCTTTCATAGTGTTGCAAGCCAGTTCGAATGAAATTTTGAAAAACTTAATTATTCCTGCCTTTTGAACAATATCCGGATTTTCAATTTTCAGCGAATCTGCAAGTAGTTTTATTACTTTATTATAATTATTCAAACGCTGTTTCCAGCGGAAATCTGGTTCTATCATGGTGTAAAGTAAATTAAATGATTTCTCTGAATCAAGTCCCTCTTGTTTCACATTGTAAAATAGACCAAACTGGTTTTACCTATGCCTTTGATTTTGTTTAGAAACTTAGTTAAAATATCCGTTATTTAAAAATGATAAGGAATATAAGCTTCGGGGCTTTTTTTCTTAGACCGTGTAGATAGCTACCCGCCTTATTTGCTTTTAATAAAAGGGGAAATTTTCCGGAACTATAAATTGGCGATGAGGTGGTATTTTAAGTCTTTTATTTCAAAAAATTATGTCTTCAAGTTCACAGGTTTTACAAAAGTTTTTTGGTTATACAACCTTCCGTGGGAAACAGGAAGCGGTCATCAGGCGATTGACCGAGGAAAACAAGCATTGCTTAGTGCTTATGCCTACGGGGAGCGGTAAATCCCTATGTTATCAGATTCCTGCCTTGATGTTTGAAGGGGGTACTCTCGTAATCTCTCCGCTTATTGCACTGATGCAGGATCAGGTGGATGCATTGCGGAAAAAGGGGATTCCAGCTGCTTTTATTAATTCCACAGTAGGTGCCCGTGAAAAAGAAGAGCGGCTGAAAAAGTTTATTTCCGGCAAGATAAAACTCCTTTATGTTACCCCGGAACGCTTCCGTAAACCGGAATTTACGAATGCTATAAGTGCCGCCCGTATATCCCTTCTTGCAGTGGATGAAGCACATTGTATTTCTGAGTGGGGGCATGATTTCAGGCCGGATTACTCCAGAATGGCAGAATTCAGGGCAATGCTTGGTAATCCGCTTACAATTGCGCTCACCGCAACAGCTACACCCGAGGTTAAAAAGGATATTATCGCTAAATCGGGGCTGACAGCAGATAGTATACAGATATTTGAGGAGGGGATTGAGAGGCCAAATCTCCGGTTAGAAGCGGCAGATGTATTTGATGATAAGCAGAAATTGCAGCAGATTATCAATGTGATTGAAAGTTATCCCGGTTCCGGCATTATATATTTTTCCCTTATCAGGAAACTGGAAGAGTTTTCTGAAAAACTTTCTCAGGCGGGTATACGTCACGATATATATCACGGGAAACTTGAAGGACCTAGGAGAAAGCGGGTGCAGCGGGAGTTTTTAGAAGGTAAGGATAAAATCATCCTGGCAACAAATGCTTTCGGGATGGGGATTGATAAACCGGATATCAGGTTTGTGCTTCACGCAGAGCTGCCTTCATCGCCGGAGGCATATTATCAGGAGATTGGCAGGGCAGGCCGGGACGGAGAACCCTCACTCTGTTTGCTTCTATATAATAGTGAAGATCTTTATACTCAAATGCAGTTTATTGATTGGGCAAATCCTGATGAAAATTACTACCACCGTCTTTATGAACTTCTGGTTTCCCAGCCGGTAGAGGTAAACGCTATGGGATATGAATTTGTCATGGAACAGTTAAGTCACAAAAATAAGCATGATTACCGGCTGGATACCGCCTTAGGTATGCTGGACCGGTACGGTATAACCGAGGGTTCACTTGATGAGAAGAACCTAAAGGTATTAACCCCCCTGAATGGGCAATTGGAAGATGATGCTTATCTTAAAGAAAAAATCCTGAATGACAGAAAGAAACTCCTGGCGATGGTCAATTATTTCAAGTCTCAATCCTGCAGGAGGACCTATATTTCTCAATATTTTGGAATAAAATCCGCCGGGGAATGCGGAAATTGTGATATTTGCGGGGAAAACCAATAGTCTTTTATTGGTATAGTTTTTGGATATTAAACAGCGTAATAATTTATTTTGAAAGAAGGAAGCGTATAATGTTAA
>CAYYJL010000456.1:0-3039 GCA_964472245.1 uncultured Ignavibacteriaceae bacterium
AAGGACTGATAATACACAATAGAGGTCTGTCTGCGGAGTGCACGGGCAAATTTTGTGATCATATCATCATGCTGCGGCAGAGGGTGGTGGCCGCTGACCATGATGACAATTTCACCCTGTTTTTCCTCTGAGCCGGACTGGTATGGGAGCGACTCCAATATCTCCGCAGGAATAAGTAATGTTTTAACTGCGGCATTACCGACGGCGTTAACCGTTTCAAAACGGGCGTGGAGTTTATCATAAAAACGGAAGGGTAGCTGTGAGTGCTCCAGTTCATCCCTGAGCTCCTCAAAACGGTCATGAAAAAACGCAATCAGGAAAATTGCATCGGAAAGCAGCAGGGATTCCTTCACATCGGTAACAAAGGCAGCCAGGGACTCATCCTTCGTTAAATAAACACGGTCCTGCAGTTCTGTAACGGGGGAAGCTTTTTTGCCGAACATTGGTTTTTCCTAAATTGAATACCGTTCAATAATATCATCGGGAATTCTGACCGGCCTGCCGTTCTGCGTATTAATCAGTGTATATATAAAGTAACCGGTGGAGGCAGGTTTGCCTGTTTCCTTAAAAACAATTTTGAACTCAATTTTTGCCTGGGCTCCGTTCACCTCGGCTATTTTGGTTTTCACCAGAATCATATCCCCAAGTTTCATCTCTCTTTTGAATTCAATATGGGAAACGGATATATACCAATTCAGGCCCTTTTCGTGAAATTCAGTCATGGACATTTTGTAATTATTGCGCATCTGCTCAAAACGTGCTGCAAGAACAAAATCCATATACTTGGAGCTGTGAACATGGTTATTCATGTCTATATCATCCGGACGGATTTTTATTTCGGTTTCAAACTCCGTGTAATTCATCATGAGCCCCCCTGCCGCGTTTTGACTAAGTCTGCAAGCGTGGAGATCCAGAGGGGATGATCATTAAGACTTTCCACCAGCTGCACTTTTTCCCCGCCATGCTCCTTAAACAGGACGTCATACTCATGGCCGATTTCAATCAGTGTTTCCAGACAGTCTGCAACAAATGCAGGGCTGAACACAAGCAGGTTCTTTGCCCCTTTTTTTGCCTGTTCGATAACCATCTTATCAGCAAAGGGTTCAAGCCAATCTTTATCCAGACGGCTCTGGAAGCAGACGGTGTATTTTTCTTTAGGGATGCCGAGCTTTCCGGTTATCATCCGGGCGGTAGCATAACAGACGGCTTTGTAACAGTATTTATTATCTTCAGTGATTTCATTTTCGCAGTCGTGATCATCGCAGGGTTTTCCGTCAGTATATACTTTATCCACCTGGCGGACCGGCAATCCGTGGAAACTGAAAAGCACATGGTCATAATTCTGATGCGGATATTTTTTGCCGATTTCAGCAAAGGCATTTATATATCCCGGATTATCATAATACTGGCTGATAACACTCAGTTCCGGAATAACCCACCAATCGCTGATGAGCTTTATGGCTTTTTCCATTGCGGAGCCGGTGCTGGCGGATGCGTACTGCGGGAACAGGGGGAGCACAATAATTTTTTTGTAATTAGCTTTTCTCATCCGTTCGGTTACTTCTTCCAGCGAGGGGTTTTGATAGCGCATGGCTATTTCCACTTTGTAATCATCACCCAGTTCCTGCTGAAGCAAATCGCGCACTTTATCCCCATAGATAATAATAGGGGAGCCCTTATCGGTCCAGAGTTGTTTGTAAATCTTCGAAGAGCCGGAAGTTCTGAATGGAACGATAACAACGTTTACCAGGAATTTCCTGAGCAGCCAGGGGAGGTCAATCACGCGGGGGTCATTGAGGAATTCCGAAAGATAGCGCCGGACATCAAAAAATCCGGGACTATCCGGAGTGCCAAGCTGAATTAATAAAACACCTGTGGAAGCACGTTTCTGCACAAATTTCTCCAAATCTAACAAATATTAATCAGTATGGTAAAGATACGGTTTTAACGAGAAAAGTTTGTGGTTGAAGTATATGGATTACCGGGAAAATAAAGAGTTCAGACCATCTTAGGTGAATCTAATTAGTGCCAAGGCATTCGAATAAAACGAGGATGAGAAGGAGCAATTCGATACCTAAAATCGTTCTCTGCGCTTTTCTTCTAACAAAACATCAATTAAACTGACCCTGCTGTCAAGAAACCGATATTTCTTTGAACAAACTCTTTATTAACAGGGATTAGCTTTATGCCATCTGATTCCGGAGTAAGTAAAAATTTAGTACCGGGCAACAGACTATACATTTTTCGGAATTTTTCAGGAATTACTATGACTCCTTTTTTATCACAGACGCAAGTATCCAAATATATACCTCTCATTATTATTCATAAATGACTTATTTGCGAGCGAACAATTTTTCCTTTACCGCGGGCCACTCGTGAGCGAGGATGCTGAAATACACGGTATCGCGGTATTGACCGGTGTGGAGCAATGTGTGGCTGCGGAGTATGCCTTCTTCGGTTGCGCCGATGCCTTTGAGTGCATTGCGGCTGAGCATATTTTTTGAGCCCGTTTTGAATTCCACGCGGACGCAGCCGAGCTCTTCAAATGCAGTTTTCAGGAGCAGATGTTTGACTGCCCGGTTGATGCCAGTGCGCCTGAAGGGGGTCCCAAGCCATGTCCAGCCGATTTCTAAGCGTTTATCGGGGACGGAAATATTCCCGTATGCGGTGCAGCCGCAAAAGACTGCATTGGACTTATCGTAAATAGTGTACAGGAAACGGGTTCCGGCGGTGCGGTCACGTTCTGCATTGGCATAGTATATATCTGCTTCTTCCGGAGTGCTGACAAGGAATGGAGAACTTGACCAATTTGTGGATTCGTATATGTGGGGTTCGAGCTTTGCAATATCATCTTTATTAATTAAGCGAAGGAGGATGCGTTCGTTTTCTATGATTCCGGGAATCTGCATATCGGTATATATTATTTCTTTTTAGATTTTTCTTTAAGACGTTTAAGGACGGCCGGGGATGTTAATTCTTTTTCTGCATCTTTTGCAATCCATGCAGCTGTTTTGTTTTCCAGCGCGTACAGCTTTTGTA
>CAYYJL010000457.1:0-3037 GCA_964472245.1 uncultured Ignavibacteriaceae bacterium
CATCATTCGGCCATTTGAGATCACATTTTACCAAAAGCAGATTTTCAATTACCTCAGCAACTACTGTTCCGGCACCAAGACTCAATAAATTAAGATTTTTGGAGGATACAGCATTTGCTCTCAGAAGGAAAGAAAAAGTGAGGTTTTCAGCCGGATTACTTTGCCAGGTACGGTCTAATCTGCCCCGGCCTTCTGTCTGGAATTCAGCAAGCACTACTGTGCCTGTTTCAAGCTTTTCTTTATCTGCAGTTTGTTTAAGGAAAGTGTTGGAAGAGGTTAATTCTTCGTGGTAAAGGAAATTTCTGCCAAGCCACTCGGTATCAAGCCGCATGGAAAAATCTCCAAATATAAATTTTTCTTCAGTTTTCATAAAAGTGTGTCATAAATGGGATGAAAAATGCCATAACTATACTATGTGTGTAATAATGACGATAATAACGCCACAATGACACAAAAGCAGAATATCCTTATAAAGCGCATAAATGCTTATAATATAAGGACTTATGAAGATATTCAGTTCTGGCACAGCAGTTGTAGTATATAGAGCAAATATCAACAATTAACAAATAATTAAAGGAATAAAAACATGACACTCGTAAGATTTGAACCGTTTAAGGAACTTGAATTCCTGAACAATCGCTTAAGAAGGATTTTTGACGAATCACCTGCAGTTGTTAAGGAAACTCCTGGTGTATTCAATCCGAGAATCAATGTTTACGAAGATACTCAAAACCTCTTTGTTGACGCGGAGATTCCGGGTCTTTCTAAAGAAGAAATAAAAATCAGTCTGCAAGATAACACTTTAACCATCAGCGGTGAAAAGAAATTTGAAGACGAAAAGAAAGAGAAGACCTATTACCGTGTTGAGCGGAGATACGGCAGCTTCCGCAGAAGTTTCACCCTGCCGGTAGACGTTAATGATAACAACGTCCAGGCAAAATTCGAAAATGGCGTTCTGCGCATAACCCTGGAAAAGGTTGTTGAGCAGAAACCTGAAGAGAAATTAATTGAAATTCAGTAATTTAAGCATCGCATTTTTAACAATTAGGGACGGCCGTACAGGTTCGTCCCTGAACTATATATATTAAGGAGAACACAATGGGTAAAATAATAGGAATAGACCTCGGAACTACCAATTCCTGCGTAGCCGTATTAGAGGGTAACGATCCGGTGGTTATTCCCAACTCGGAAGGCGGAAGAACCACTCCTTCCGTTGTTGCGTTTACCAAAACCGGAGACAGATTAGTTGGCCAGCCCGCTAAAAGGCAGGCAATCACCAATCCAAGGAACACCATATTTTCCGTAAAGCGTTTTATGGGAAGAAATGTTTCTGAAGTGAGTGATGAACAGAAGATGGTACCGTATGAAGTGGTATCCGGTGATAACGGCTCTGCAAGAATTAAAGTGAATGATCGTATATATTCAGCTCCGGAAATCTCCTCAATGATCCTGCAGAAAATGAAAAAAACTGCTGAAGAGTATTTGGGTCAGGAAGTTTCTGAAGCTGTTATAACCGTGCCTGCATACTTCAATGATGCTCAGCGCCAGGCCACCAAAGACGCCGGTGAAATTGCCGGATTGAAAGTCCGCCGAATTATCAATGAACCGACCGCAGCAGCACTTGCTTATGGTTTGGATAAAAAGAACAAAGAACAAATCGTGGCTGTGTATGATCTTGGCGGCGGTACGTTTGATATATCCATCCTGCATCTTGGTGACGGTGTGTTTGAAGTAAAATCCACCAATGGTGATACACATCTTGGCGGTGACGATTTCGATCAGCGCATTATTGACTTCCTTGCAGATGAATTCCACAAATCAGACGGCATTGACCTGCGCAAAGATGCTATGGCATTGCAACGCTTGAAAGAGGGAGCAGAGAAGGCAAAGATTGAGCTTTCATCTTCAACAACCACAGAAATCAGTCTGCCGTTCATTACTGCAACACAGGATGGACCAAAACACTTAAACATCACATTAACCCGTTCAAAATTTGAACAGCTGATTGATGATTTGATCGAACGTTCAAAGAAGCCGTGTTTGGAAGCAATCCGTGATGCAAAGGTATCACCAAGTCAGATTGATGAGGTTATCCTTGTTGGTGGTTCAACCAGAATACCTAAAGTACAGGAAGTGGTTAAGCAGTTATTCGGCAAAGAGCCGCACCGCGGTGTAAATCCGGATGAAGTAGTTGCAGTTGGTGCGGCAATCCAGGGTGCAGTATTAACCGGTGAGGTTAAGGATGTGCTCCTGCTTGATGTAACTCCGCTTTCATTAGGTATCGAAACTCTCGGCGGTGTTATGACCAAACTGATTGAAGCTAATACCACCATCCCGACTAAGAAGAGTGAAGTATTTTCAACTGCGAGCGATAATCAGCCGTCAGTAGAAATACATGTGCTTCAGGGTGAACGCCAGATGGCGGCAGATAACAGGACACTCGGCAAATTTCATTTAGCTGAGATTCCTCCTGCACCCAGAGGCGTGCCCCAGATTGAAGTATCCTTTGATATAGATGCCAATGGTATATTGCATGTATCTGCAAAAGATAAAGCGACAAGCAAAGAACAGAGTATCAAGATTACTTCCTCAAGCGGGCTTTCTCCGGATGAAATCGAAAAGATGAAGCGGGATGCCAAAGAACATGCAGCTGAAGATAAAGCTAAACGTGAATTGGTTGATACCCGCAATCAGGCAGAAGGTCTTGTTTTCCAGACAAAGAAGCAGATTGAGGAGTTAAAGGATAAAATTACTCCCGATGTTAAATCCAAACTGGAATCTGAGATTAAGAAGGTAGAAGACGCACTTGCTTCAAATCAGCTTGAGCAGATGAAATCTGCCGTTGAATCACTCAACAAGGTATGGTCAGAAGCAGCAAGCCAGCTTTACAGCCAGCAGCCAGGTGGAGAGGGAACTCCTCCTCCGCCAAACCAGGGTCCTTCCGGTGGTGAAGCCAAAGGAAGCAAACCTGCGGCTGAAGATGCTGCCTATGAAGTAGTTGATGATGATAAAAAATAATCCGTAAAGGATATACATT
>CAYYJL010000458.1:0-3030 GCA_964472245.1 uncultured Ignavibacteriaceae bacterium
ATTATCAGAGGGCTCAGAGCTATCAGTGATTTTGAATACGAATTCCAAATGGCATTAATGAACCGTAAACTGAACGAAGATATATCCACGGTTTTCCTGATGCCGCATGAAAAATATACATATCTTAATTCTTCAATTATCCGTTCGCTGACAGGGTTTAATGCAGATGTTTCGGAATTTGTTCCGCCAATAGTTCTGGAAGCCCTGAAAAAGTTTGCGGGAAAAGCTCATTAACGGCACAATTTGAACAATACTGAAGCTCAAAGTAAATCAGTCTTTTTGCTCAACCGGGAACTTTCAGGGACCTGGAAGGGAACCGGTAAGGGCAGGTATCCGACTATTGCAGATTTTGAGTATAATGAAATTTTAAGAATAGAACAGATATCCCCGCGGCCATTATTTCATTTTCTTCAGGAAACCAGATTTCTTGACTCCGGTGAGCCGCTGCATTATGAATCCGGATTTATTGTGGTACAAGAAGACGGAACTTTGCTGCTGAATACTGCCCAGGATGGCGGAAGGGTAGAAGTTCTGACAGGAACTATAAAGACCGATACTACTGCATTAACGATCGAATGTGAGAGTCTGTTCTTTGGTAACGATGAGCGGCTGGTTAAAACGCGGAGAGTATATACAATCAATGATGGGGCTTTGTCCTTCCGTATGTATATGCAGACCGGCAGAACAGCCCTGACTCAGCATCTTGAGTCAAAACTCACGAAAGCGGTTAATACGCCGGCATTGCTTATATAAGCTTGGCTGTAGCCGCTGCAATCCGAGAAACTGCTTCTTCCAGCTGATCCATTGATGTTGCGTAGGAGAGGCGTATATATCCTTCTGCTCCAAACGGACTGCCTGCCACGGCTGCAACCCTGGCTTCTTCCAGCAGGAACATGGAAAAATCCACCGAATTGTTAATCACTTTCCCGTTAAAACTTTTTCCGAAAAAGGACTTAATGCCCGGGAATATATAAAATGCACCTTCCGGTTTATAACAGGTGAAGCCCGGAATGTTGACAATCGCCTGATGGAAATAGTTTCTTCTCTTTTCAAATTCCACATACATGTTTTTTGCTTCAGTCTGATCGCCAAGCAGTGCTTCAATAGTTGCATACTGGCTGATTGCTGAGGGCCCTGATGTACTGTTGCTCTGAATTTTATCCATTGCAGAAATCACTTCGCGCGGGCCTGCAGTATATCCGATTCGCCAGCCGGTCATAGCGTGGGATTTTGAAACTCCATTGACCAGGAAAATTTTATCCCTCAATGAGAGGTCCAGAGAAGCAAAACTGACAAACGGGAAATTATCAAAAACGAGCTTTTCATATATCTCATCGGCAATTACGTATATATTATGGCGCTTTACCACATCTGCAATGGAGAGCAGCCACTCTTTATTATATGTACCGCCGGTAGGATTGGAAGGGTTACTGAATATCATCAGCTTTGTTTTTGGGGTAATTGCTTTTTCCAAATCCTTTGCCGTTACCTTAAAGCCATTCTCCTCACGCCCTTCAGGAAAAACACAGACTCCTCCGGCAAGAGAAACAATATCAGGATAGGAAACCCAAAACGGGGTGGGGATAACAACCTCATCCCCCTCGTTTATCAGTGCCATAACCGTATTAAAAATACTCTGCTTGGCACCGCTGGAAACGATTATTTCAGTTGGTTCATAGGTTAATCCGCTGTCCCTCTTTAGTTTTTCGCAGATGGCTTTGCGGAGTTCCAGTGTTCCGGGATTAAAGGTATATCTGGTATGCCCCTCCTCAAGCCCGCGTACGGCAGCATCTTTAATGTTCTGCGGAGTGTTAAAGTCCGGTTCCCCCAGACTCAAGTCAATGACATTAACCCCTGCTGCTTTTAATTCCTTAGCTTTACCGGCTACCTTCATAGTCGGAGAAACCTGAATTTTACTTGCTCTTTTGGATATCATGTCATTCCCTTTCCGCTGAAATCATTAATAAAATTGTGTTAAACCGCTGTTTCTGCTGCTTTTTTCTGATTTAACCGTGCATTTTTCTTATCCATCTCGGTCAGATAACGCTTGCGGATTCTGATGGATTGCGGAGTAATTTCCACAAATTCATCATCAGTAATCCACTCGATTGCCTGTTCAAGCGTCATTGAGCGAGGCGGTTCCAGGCGGATTGCTTCATCTGCACCTGATGCACGCATATTAGATAATTGTTTAGTTTTACAGACATTAACCTTCATGTCGTTTTCCCGGCTGTTTTCACCGATAACCATTCCTTCATAAACACGGATGGTAGGTTCAACAAAAAACACCGTTCGTTCCTGCAATTTAAACATTGCATAGGCAGATGCAACTCCCTCTTCCTGACTGACCAGTGCTCCTCTTATTCTCTGAACAATTTCACCTTTTTGCGGTTCGTATCCTTCAAAGTTGTGGTGCAGAATGCCGGTTCCTTTTGTGTCGGTCATGAATTCACTTCTGTAACCTATCAATCCTCTTGAAGGGACAAGAAATTCAATTCTCGTGTTATCCTGCAGCGTGATCATGTTTTTCATCTCCCCCTTACGCTTGCCGAGTTTTTCTATTACTATTCCGACAAACTCTTCCGGCACATCAACAATAACGTGTTCCAAAGGTTCGCAAATCACATCGGCTATTTTCTTCAGGATAACTTCCGGTTTGCTGACCATCAATTCAAATCCCTCTCGGCGCATATTTTCTATGAGAATGCCGAGATGAAGCTCTCCGCGGCCGCTGACTTTGAACACATCAGGGGAGTCGGTAATTTCCACACGCAGTCCGACATTTGTTTTAAGTTCTTTGGAAAGCCGTTCTCCCAGATTTCTGGTCGTAACGTATTTACCTTCCTGGCCTGCAAAAGGGGAGGTATTTACCATAAAGTTCATGGTAATTCGCGGCTCTTCAATAGCAACTGTAGGGAGCGGTTCCGGATTGAGCGGGCTCGCCAGCGTATCGCCGATATCAATATCTTCCATTCCTGTTACCGCAACAATGTCGCCTGCGTAAGCGGATTGAGTTTCCACTCTCTTTAT
>CAYYJL010000459.1:0-3019 GCA_964472245.1 uncultured Ignavibacteriaceae bacterium
ACGACTTTGCTCAATTCTTCTTTTTCTTTTTGAAGGGATTCAGCCGGAGCCGGTTCTTCCGCTGCTTTGAATTCAGTTACAGTCGGAGCAGGGATTGATGTTTCATCCTGCGTAAGATACGGCTTAATGGGGAACAGTATTACTATTAAAAAAAAGACCGCAAAGAAAAGGGAAAAGTGCAGCCAGGGAGAAAGAGTAATTTCCGTTACGCGGAATCTGATAAATATAATAACTGCAATCAGGAAAATATTTTTAAGGACAGCTTCCAGCGGAGTCATGGGAATCAGTTCCCCGAAACAGCCGCAGTTGCCGGCATTACCCTGAGTGAACATACCCCAAATCAGGTGTGCCGTGAAGACAAGGAGCATCCCCAACGAAACAGGTATATATACTCTCTTCAGGAGAGAGCCGCTGAGGAATCCGACTCCGAGCCACAATTCCGCAACAATAATAAACCGGGAAAGATACGGCGCAGTCTCCCAACTGCAAATACCCTGGCTTACCAGTTGAAGCTCGAATGAATATATGGGAAACAGCTTGGTAATACCTGACAAGATGAAGGCAAGTGCAGGAAGAGCAAGCAAGGCCGTACGGTAAATATTCTGTCTGTTCATATCCTAAAATAGGAAAATTAGAGCAAATTTTTCAATGTAAAAGCAGCTGCCTGTGTTTGGTGCCCCGCTGATGTCCCCAAGCACTATCAGCTCAGAAACATCCCGGCAGTATATATACTATCAGCGGCCGCTAAGACTATGCATTCTCAAGTTCAACAGTTTGATCATTATGTTCCACACTGGTGAGGAATTCGGCTTTGGGGTTATTCTGCTGCGCCATGCGGAGAGAAAACTCAGATTCAGCAAGATACACCAGGTTATTATTTTTATCGTAATATAAATTGTTTGAACGGATGCGCATGAGTTCATCAATATCATCCTTGGAGGAATATTTTACCCACAATGCTTTATGAAATGAAAGGGGGTAAAAATCGCAGCTTGCGCCAAACTCATGCAGGAGGCGGAATTTCATAACATCAAACTGCAGCTCACCAACAACACCAATAACCTTTCTGTTGCCAAGGTTTTGAGTGAAGAGCTGGGCAAGACCCTCATCGGTTAAATAGCGGATGCCTTTTTCCAACTGTTTGGATTTAAAGGGATCAGTAATGCGCACTTCACGGAAAATTTCCGGAGAAAAGCGGGGGATGCCCTTAAACATAAAGTTATCACCCTCGGTGAGGGTATCACCAATTTTAAAAGTGCCTGAATCATATAAGCCGATTACATCTCCCGGGAATGCATCATCAACAATACTTTTGGTTTGTGCCATAAAGGTTGCCGGATTAGGGAACTTCATATCCCGGTTCAGGCGCACGTGATGATAAAACTTATTGCGTTCAAAACGTCCGCTGCAAACGCGGAGGAATGCGATACGGTCGCGGTGTTTGGGATCCAGGTTGGCATGTATCTTAAAGATGAAGCCGGAAAATTTTTCGTCGTGCGGTTTCATCATGCCGGCAGTTGTTTCCCTTGCTGCGGGAACCGGAGCCAGTTCACAGAAGGTTTCCAGCAGTTCCTTAATACCAAAATTGTTCAGTGCGCTGCCGAAAAATACAGGTGCAACTTCTCCGGAAAGGTACAGCTCCGGAGTAAATTCTTCATATACACCATTGATCAGTTCAAGGTCCTCACGGAGCTTTTCAACCGAGCTGCCAAGCACTCCGGCAAGAGCATGGTCTTCGAGACTGTCAAAGGTTTGTATATCATCTTCTATGGTAGTCTTGTTAGAAGTAAAAAACGAAAAGGAGTGTTTATATATATTATATACGCCCTTGAATGAAGATCCAAGTCCCACCGGCCAGGTGAGAGGCCGGACCCGTATATCCAGCTTCGCTTCTATTTCATCGAGCAGTTCAACCGGGTAGCGGCCTTCGCGGTCCAGCTTGTTGATAAATATGATGACAGGTGTTTTCCTCATGCGGCAGACATTCATCAGTTTTTCAGTCTGCTCTTCCACACCTTTAACGCAGTCAATCACCAGGATAACGGAATCCACTGCAGTGAGGGTTCTGTAGGTGTCTTCGGCAAAATCCTTGTGACCGGGAGTATCCAGCAGGTTAATCATTTTATCGCCGTATTCAAAGGAAAGGACGGATGTTGCGACGGAGATACCACGCTGTTTTTCTATTTCAAGAAAATCGGAAGCAGCAGTCTTTTTTATTTTGTTGGATTTAACCGCTCCCGCAATCTGAATTGCGCCGGAGTAGAGCAGCAGCTTTTCGGTCAGGGTTGTTTTGCCCGCATCCGGGTGGGAGATAATGGCAAAGGTTTTTCTTTTATTAATTTCTTTAATAATACTCATATAATCGGTGATTGATTTCTGTAAAAATGGAAAAAAGCGAGAGTTGCAGGCCGGTGAGCGGCGCTGCACAGGGAATGGGGTTACAAAAAGCTAATAAAATCGGGAAAAAATCATGTGCAAATATACGAAAAGAGAACGACTCTGTTCGGTCACTGTGGACAGAAGACCTAAACTTGGGTTGATGGAATTGTGCTGGTTTTGTTTCTTCTGTGATTTTTAGAACACTTAACGCAAGGACGCAAAGATTAGAATTAACATTGTAGCTAATTGGGCCTTCTTTGCGGACATTGCGTCCGGCTAAGTATGCACGCAAGGGCGCACGGAGGGAAAAATTATCAGATGTGTGAGATGTTCTCCTTTGCGATCCTTGCGTTTACTCTGGAAAATAAATCTCCCGCTGATATCGCAGATTGACGCAGAGAGAATTGTATGAGGGCAGATCTTTTCAAGTTCTTTAGGGTAGTTAATGCTTAGACGCAAGGATTAGAATTAGCGCTGTAATTAATTGGGTCTTTCTTTGCGGACATTGCGTCCGGATAAGTATTGACGCAAGGGCGCGAGCAATGAAGTATTGATAAATCCGTCAGATGCCTTCCTTTGCGTTCATTGCGTTTACTCCGGAAAAATCTCCCGCTGATATCGCAGATTGACGCAGATGGAA
>CAYYJL010000460.1:0-3007 GCA_964472245.1 uncultured Ignavibacteriaceae bacterium
ATCTATTGGACCAATGATACCGGCGACGCATATTTTGACTATTATTTTGATGCCCCCGCTGCAGCATGGTATGATATATATACATACATTGTCCCGAATTTCTCATTTTCCCAATTTGCAAAGTATACACTCTATAGTGAGCAGGGTAATACGGAGATTGTTATCAATCAACAGGCATCTGCCAATACCGGCTGGACCAAAATTGGTGAAGCATTTGTATCACCCGGCAGAAAAAAGGTACTTCGTGTGGATAACTCACTTTTAGAGCCGGGCAAATATATCCATGCTGATGCTTCCATGATGATGATCAACAGGAAAAAATCCCCGGATGTGGTTATAACTTCCGTTGATGAGCAGGAGGCAGCCCCGGATAAGTTTACAGTTGATGATTTCACGATTTCCAATGCATATCCGAATCCATTTAATCCTGTAACGGGGATCAACCTGATAGTCTCAAAATCTTCCATTGTTTCCGCTTCGCTGTATAATATACTTGGTGAAGAAGTATTCCGGATTATGGATAATCAGCTCATGGAGAGTGGTACACACAAACTTAAGATTGATGCCGGCACCCTGAATTCTGGTATATATATCTTATCGGTTACCGGCAATGGTGTTAAAAAATCTCAAAAAGTTATGCTGTTAAAGTGACACAAAATTGTTTTTGTAAAGAGATTCGCAGATGAATCTCTTTAAGAAAAGACTAATATTTTCAGCTTTGCTGCTTATTTTTATAGGCGGGCTGGGCACATTTGGGTATTATATTATTTCTGAGGGAAACGCCACACTTGTTGACTGCTTTTATATGACAGCTATTACGGTTACCACCATCGGTTATGGTGAAATCATTCCGCTGCACGATAATCCGGGGGGCAGGATTTTTACTATTGTACTTGCTTTGTTTGGCGTTGGGGCATTCACCTATATCGTTACAAACCTAACAGCTTTTTTTATTGACCGGGATGTATTTCTTACCTATTCAAGGAAAAGGATTATTAAAATGATTGCCAATTTAGAAAATCACTATATCATCTGCGGTACCGGTGATATCGGTTTGCAGATTGCACGTGAGCTGCACGAAACCAAACGGGCATTTGTGCTGGTTGATAAGGATGTGCACAAAACCGATAATCTTGAAGAACTAAAAAAATATATAAAGCTGGAAGCCGATGCTACCGATGACAGCTCCCTCATTGAAGCAGGTGTGCAAAAAGCTGCAGGTGTTTTTGCTGTGACCGGAGATGATAATTATAACCTTGTGATTACGTTTACGGCAAGACAGTTGAATCCGAATCTGCGTATTATTTCCAAAGTTCGTGATATCAATCAGGCAGATAAAATTAAAAGAGCAGGTGCGGATTCTGTTATTTCACCATATCTGATTGGCGGAATGCGTATTGTTTCGGAAATGATTCGGCCGGAAGTAGTCAGCTTTTTGGATGGAATGCTCCGTGATAAAGAAGCAAATTTACGGGTGGAAGAAATTCCGCTTGACTCCTCATCTAAAGGTAAATATATATCCCAGTATTCCATTGAAGGGAAAAGAGATACCTTGCTTTTAGCAATGAAACAGGATGGCAGGATAATATTTAACCCCGCCCCTGAAACTCAACTTTCAGGAGCGGAAGTATTAATTTTTATGGTTTCACCCGAGGGGAGAAAAGAACTGGATAAAAAATTTCACGAAGCTTAAAGGAGAAATTTAATAAGAACAAAACCTCCGATGAGCAATACGGTGAAACCGATTGCAAGCCAGTCAAAGTATTTATCAATGAATGCTTTTATCGTGTCACCAAACTTCCACAGCAGGTAACTCACCAAAAAGAATCTTGCACCCCTGGATATTACCGAAGCAAAAATAAACATCGGAAGATTTACATTAAATGCTCCGGATGACACCGTAAATACCTTATACGGGATTGGAGTAAAACCGGCTGTAAATATAATCCAGAAATCATATTGCTTAAACATCCCTTCTATATCATAAAACAGTTTGGTTGTAAATCCCGGGATATTGTTAAAAAAGAAAGTAGCGAGACCGGTAAAATTTCCGTCCAGAGTCCACCAGGCGAAATGACCTATTGCATAACCGAGCAGCGCGCCGGAGACAGAAGCAACCGTACACCATGCAGCAAATGAGAATGCCTTTTTCCTGAAACCCAGGACAAGTGCAATCAGCAGTGCATCCGGCGGAATGGGGAAAAATGAAGATTCTGCAAAGGCAATTAAAAAGAGAGCTATTGGTCCGTAAGGAGTCTCAGCCCAGTGGAGAACCCAGTCATATAATTTGCGGATTAATTTCATATTCTTAATGTTTGTAAATAAACTGCAAAAATTACGACAGTATAGCTGTATAAAAAAGGGAATTAGTGCGCATACTTCATTAAATTCGAGTGTATACTAAAAAGTACACTTGTGATGTAATTATTAGACAGTATTTTTGTATAAGTTGTTTTTTTGGAATAAAAACCGCTCATTTTAAGGCATGATTCTTGCGCAATTGAGTTAGAATTATGGAGATCACAATGAAAAAACTATTATTACTTCTGTTTGCACCGTTTCTGCTGACCGGATGCTATACACAGCTCGCTGTGGACCAGGATTCCGGGGATTACTCATATTCTCCCTATGAGGAAGAGAAACGCTATGGCGATGAGGTGTACGAGGATTACTCTGACACTACGTATTATGAGGATGATGATGTCCCGGTCGTCAACAACTATTATATTGATGGCGGTTTTGGCACCTACAGAAGGTATTTCCATAATTATTATCCTTCAACTGTCGTCTATGTAGATTACGGTTGGTCACCACGCTGGTATTTTTACAGTTTTTGGAATCCATACTGGTGCGACCCCTGGTATCCGCCGGTTTACACTTTTGGCTGGTATAATCACGGCTGGGGATACTGGTGGCATCCATATTTAGGTCATAACTGGGGTAACGCATATTATTACACCAACCATGATAACGGAAATTATAAATACCGGACCAATGACCTTGCACG
>CAYYJL010000461.1:0-3001 GCA_964472245.1 uncultured Ignavibacteriaceae bacterium
TGAAATCCGTTACAGATCCCGATTACAATTTTTCCATTTTTTGCTGCTTGAACGACGCCCTCCATAACGGGAGAGAGGCCGGCTATTGCTCCGGATCTGAGGTAATCGCCATAGGAAAAACCACCGGGAAGAATAACCATATCCACAGTATCAGGCAGGGGGTCCTTATGCCAGATAAAACGGGTATTTTGACCCAAGGTCTCTTTGAACACATGGAATACATCCCGGTCGCAATTTGAGCCGGGGAATACCACTACACCGATTTCCGGGTTATTCATTGTTTCTGCAGGTTAATAACAAATTCTTCAATTACCGGTTTTGCTAGCAGTTTATTGCAAAACTCATTTGCCTCGTTTTGGGCCGTGGATTCATCTGTTGTATTGATATAGAATTCTATATGTTTATCAACCCTTACTTCGGAAATGTTATTGTATCCTAAAAGCTTTGCACCTTTTTCAATGGCTTTGCCTTGCGGGTCTAAGATGGATTTTCTGCGTTTTATGTGCACTTGTACTAAATACAAAATACTACCTTCCGGATAACTCTGAATTGTTTTTAGGAATAAAAATTAATAAATACAGATGCCTAAAAATACCAAATAGAATCACGAAAAGGAAGAAGTAAAAGACTATGTAGCTTCCCATAAAAATGGTCATGATGAGTCCGAGCAGCAAAAAGAAAAAGTGGAAAGGTTTATCTTTGACTCCTGCCACACTGATTTTTGGGAAAGTTTCGTACTCTATTCTGCTGACCATTAATACAGCCAGAAGAACTACTAAGGGGATTACATAGATAAGGAATTTCTCCTGTACCACACCATCTTTTTCTGCCAGAAAAATAAATGAAGCAATGGTGATTGCTGCACTGGGGATAGGTAATCCAGAAAAATTCTTCTTTTCAAATCCGACAATTTCACTGTTAAATCTTGCAAGACGGAAAGCTCCTGCCATTAAAAGCAGGGAGGCGATAAATAGTCCGGCAATATCAAATTTGTATAAAACCGATTTGTAAATCAGAAAAGCCGGCGCTGCTCCAAAACTAACAGTATCAGCCAGTGAATCAAGTTCAACACCAAAGTCACTCCCGGACTTCAGCAATCTTGCGCTTAATCCGTCTAAAGCGTCACAAATAGCAGCCAGAATAATACACCAGGCAGCAGTCCGGAAATCATATTCTGCCGCTAAATTGATGGAATAGAACCCTAAAAATAAACTGCTGAAAGTAAAAAAATTGGGGACAGCTCTGCCTATAGTTTTATTCATCTCCTATTGTTGTACTTTCCTGAAAAGTACTGTTTCGCCTGATTTTACGTTATCTCCGACTGAAACTGCAACTTCAAAACCTTCGCCTACCCAAACGTCCACACGGCTTCCAAACTTGATCATACCAAATTTTTCACCCATGGCTACTTTCTGACCGGCTTCCAGTTCATACACAATCCTCCGGGCAACAAAACCTGCAACCTGAGTGAAAAGAACTTTGCCAAGGGGAGAGTTAATACCTATTTCAGAACGTTCATTCACTTCAGATGCTTTATCTTCAAAGGCAGCTATATATTCACCTTTGTGGTACTTTATAAATGCAACCTCCCCGGCAACAGGAATCCTGTTTACGTGCACATTCAATGGAGACATAAAAACTGAGATTTGTGTGGCTTTGCCGCCAATAAAATGATTTTCCTCAACTTCTTTAATAATGATTACCCTTCCGTCAGCCGGGGAGACCACCACATCATTTGCAGAGGGGGTGTTTCGTTCCGGATCCCGGAAAAAATTGAGGGTAAAAACTGTAAGGAGTACTCCCAGTATGATGAGAGTGAATTTGGCAAAAGTGTTGTCTAACCATATTCCTAATGCTATCAAGATGAAGCAGAAAAGGAACATAAAGGCCATGGTTGAATAACCGTATTTTGTCATGCAATTTTCCGGAACATTATAAATATAATTAAGCAAGTTAATCAACGGTGGGGCAAAAATGAAATGGTCTTTGTTCGGTCCTCTCGTTTTACGGGATAAATAGGTCAGAATTGACCAATTACCCCAAAAACTACCCGATTTTCGGGCAAATACTCAAATATCTATTCCGTATATTCCGGCTTTCATTAAAATTTAAATAGAAAGAGGAATACATGAAGGGTGGAATGCCGGGAAAGGGTCATATGATGAAGCAAATTCAAAAGCTTCAGGATGATATGGCTAAAGTTCAGGCATCGCTGGGTAATCTGACGGTAACTGAAGAAGCCGGCGGCGGAATGATTAAGGCAACGGCAAATGGTAATAAGGAAATTATTTCGGTGGTTATTGACCCATCGGTAATTGTTCCGGAAGACAAAGAAATCTTGGAAGATTTGGTAGTTGCAGCAGTGAATAAAGCCATTCAGTCTGCATCCAAACTAGCGGAAGAGGAAATGCAAAAAGTAACTAAAGGAATGCTTCCTCCGGGATTAAATATACCCGGATTCTAAATTGATAGCTGAACCGCTTCAAAAGATGATTGAGGAGTTTTCTAAATTTCCCGGAATCGGGAGGAAATCTGCTCAGCGACTTGCACTCTACCTTTTCAGGACAGGTGAAACTGATTTCGAAAAATTTCTGGAAGCTGTTATTTCCCTTAAGAGAGATTTAAAATCGTGTACGGTTTGCTTTAATATTACTGAAGGAGAAATCTGCTCCATCTGCACTTCACCCAAACGGGATAAGTCCATACTTTGTATCGTGGAGGAGGCCTCGGATATAATACATATTGAGAGGGCTAATGAATTCCGCGGTGTTTATCACGTGCTTGGCGGAGTATTGCAGCCGATCCGTGGTATATATAAAGATCAACTGAGGATATCTGAACTTCACAAACGTCTGGCTGAGGGTGTTATTACAGAGGTTATTTTGGCACTTAACCCTGATACGGAAGGGGATACAACTACGCTGCTGCTGGTTCAGGAACTGGATATATATCAGTTGAAAATTTCCAGATTAGCACGGGGCTTACCTATTGGCGGGGATTT
>CAYYJL010000462.1:0-2997 GCA_964472245.1 uncultured Ignavibacteriaceae bacterium
ACATGCATTCATGCCACTATTCTCTGAATTTCCGATGCCCTTCCCATCGCCCCCCATTAACCATTCACCATTAATCATTAACCATTAATAATTACTTTTTGTCGTCCCGGTTACAATCCATTACGAAATCATCTGCTAAATTGCACCATTCAAATAATCGGAAACAGAATGAACCGCAAAATTTTACTTGTTATGCTCTTTTTACTTGGCTCCGGATGCATCTATGCCCAGCTTCCACCCGTTGCCAAAGATATCTCCCCGCTGCTCATCGGGGAAAAACCTGCTGATGTTGCTGTAAAGGATTCAGATGGCGCTGTTGTGCAGTTCAGTTCTGTATATAAGGATAAGCCTGTTATTCTGATTTTTTACCGCGGCGGCTGGTGCCCCTATTGCAATAAACACCTTAAGGAAATCGGCGCCGCAGAGCAGGAACTCCTTTCCCTGGGATACAGCATTGTTGCTGTCAGCCCCGACGCGCCGGAAAAACTTTCCGCCACGCTGAACAAAAATGAAATATCATATATACTGCTTTCCGATGATGAGGGTGCGCTTGCCAAAGCATTTGGGGTTGCCTTCCGTGTGCCCGATCATTATGTTAAAACCGTCACCAATGCATCCATGGGCAAAAATACGGAGCATCTGCCTGTCCCTTCCGTGTTCATCCTTAACACAAACGGAGAGATTGAATTTGAATATATAAACCCGGATTTCACAAAGCGCCTGAGCGGCTCCATGCTGCTTGCTGTTGCAAAGGAACTGCGGAAATAACTTCTGTATGCCCCTCAGGCAGTTTAAGCGCCGGCCTGTTTTGTGCCGATCAGATGCATGATTTTTGTGCTCCCCAGCTGAAACGGTTCTTCTGCGGTAAAATGGAATCCCTGTTTTTCATACCACTCCCTGGAACGGATATTATTTTTCATCACTCCAAGGGAGAGGAACATATTCTCCTTCTCATTTGCAATATGCCGGGCCTTTTCCAGCAGCAAGGTCCCGAGCCCCATTCCCTGATATTCCGGCAGTATATACAGTGAAACAACATTCAGGCAGTCTTCCATAAAACGGAGCCGCATCCATCCCGCCGGTTTTCCTTCAACCTGCACCAGCAGGGCGTGTGAACCGGCATCGGTTAAAATCAGTCCGTATTTTTCTTCTGTATATTCGGTATCAAGATAATATTGCAGGTCAAACTCCGGGATGTAATCTTTGTATGTTGCAAACCAGGTGGTTTTAAGAATTGCATACACTGAAGCGTAGTCGTCCGGCTGCGATGGGCGGATAGTTATACCTGAAGACATTGCGTTGCCTTAATAAGTTAAAAGTCTGCTGCAAATATAACTCACCGGCTGCACATCACGCATACATCCCGTCACACTGCATCCGTAATGATGCAGATTTTTTAATGTTACTTTGCTAACTTACCGGAGTATTTTCTTCACAATACCGATGTTTTTATGATACTGCTTACAGAAGAACAAATCCGCGTTATCGGCGCCCTTATAGAAAAGGAGCGCACCACGCCGGAGTATTACCCGCTCACGGTTAATTCACTCACTGCTGCGTGCAATCAGAAATCCAGCCGCGAGCCCGTTGTACAATACTCGCAGGAAACTGTGGAGGAAACGCTCACACTGCTGAGGGAAATTCCTTACGTTGCTCAGGTGACCGGCAGTGATATCCGCGTCCCTAAATACAAACAGATATTTACCGCATCACTTTCACTGGATGATAAGGAAGCCGCTGTTCTCTGCGTGCTGATGCTGAGAGGATTTCAGACTGTGGGAGAGATAAAGGGACGGACAGGCAGGATGTATGAGTTCAATGATCTTTCCGAAGTTGAACAAACCCTGCAGGCATTGATGCAAAGGCCGGAGCCCCTGGTTACAAAGCTCCCCAAACTTCACGGCCGTGATCACCGCTTCGCTCATCTGTTAAACGGCACTCCCCGGATTGATGAGGAAAGCGGGGAAGTAAAGCCGTTGCAGGTGAACCCTCTGAAAGATGAGATTGCTGCGCTCCGTGCTGAAGTTGATGATTTGAAAAAACAATTCGCAGAATTCAGAAAGCAGTTTGAATGATTGCCTCTCCCATGCAGCATAACCGCCCGGAGCCGCACGCATGAGCTGGAGCTGCCCTGTCTGCAGTAAAAAGTTTGCAAAGGATAACCAAAGCCACATCTGTGAAAACATAGACCCGGAGCTGCTCTTTGCAGGCAAGGATGAAGATGTATATATGCTCTATCTGATGCTGATTGAAAAAATATGCGAAAAGCTTGAGACCAACGTCACCGCCACCAAAAACGCCATTGTACTCTATGCAAGCAGCCACCGCTCATTTTTTGTTATGGCTCCCAAAAGAAAATTTCTGGAGGTATGGTTTTCTCTGGACTACAAATCAGATGATCCTGCCATCGCAAAAGTTATACAGGCATCAAAAGCAAAGTTTGTTCATTTTGTAAAAATCAGGGAACCTCAGCAGATTAACAGGAAGCTCCTTTCATACATTGCTAAGGCATACAAACTGGTCAGCTGATATCCATGCCGCTGCTCATCCGTACAAACCGTCCGGCTTGTTCCCTCCTCAAGTCCTCTATTTTTCGTATCTTTGCACTGCAAATTATGTTTACCTTTCATGATTATATACAGTTTATTTGATGGCCAATAAAGAGTTTTATAAATTAGCCCGTGCGTATGACATTGCCTTTTCCGACCGTGATCATCACGAAGAGCGGGATTTTCTTATCTGGTGCTTTAATCAGTATGCACGTGTGGAAAATATCTGGGATTACGAAAAAATATTTCTTGAAGTAGCATGCGGTCCGGGCAATCAGGCGCGTGCATTTGCAGAACTCGGCTGGAAAGCTATCGGTCTGGATTTATCCGAATCAATGATAGAATATGCAAAGATGAAAGATGCTGAAGCAGGCGTCAGTGCAGCATATTATGTGGAGGATATGACAGATTTTACCATTCCGGAAAAAGCACTCATCGCATCCAATCC
>CAYYJL010000463.1:0-2997 GCA_964472245.1 uncultured Ignavibacteriaceae bacterium
TCGGGGTTCGTTATGAAAACGTTGTTGGTGGTCTTTGTACTCTCCTGTATGACCGTTCTTTACGGTCAGTGGTCCTGGATTACCCCTGCTATTCAGGGGAATGATTTGTACGCAGTTTTCTTCATTAACAATAACCTCGGCTGGGCAGGCGGTGCCGGCAACACCCTGCTTAAAACCACCAACGGCGGCTTCACATGGCAGCCGGTGCACACAGGCATCCCCAATCTGACTGTCGGCCGGATTCACTTTACCGACATCAACACAGGGTATATACTCCACAAACAGATTTTTTCTGATAAACTGTTCAAAACCACTGACGGGGTATTACCTGGGCAAACATTACCCCCGCAGGTGTTAATGATATATATACTTTTTCTTTTGCGGATAAATCAACCGGATATCTTTGTGCACTTTTTGCAACCTACAAAACTGCAGATGCCGGCACATCCTGGGTTTCTTCCCCTTCTGATTCCTTAAACGGAATATCGGATATCCGTTTTAACTCTAACGGCCTTGGTATTGCATTTACTGCCGGCCAAAATATTATCAGATTTACAACAGACAAGGGAGCCACCTGGCAGAAAAAAAATACTGCAAGGTATCACCGGAATAATGGACGCTGCCTTTACCTCCCCGCACCATGGCTACGTAACAGCAACGGATAGCGGTGTTTACAAAACCAACAACGGCGGTGCTCACATGGAAAGGTTAACTTCCATCTATTCTGAGGGCAGAAACGTTATACAATTGATTAACGAGAGAACCGTTTTAATTGCAGCGCAATACTCAGTCAATTGGTCCAATGACGGCGGAAACAATTGGGTGGTTGTTTACTTTGGCGCCCCTCAGATACACGCAGTCTCCTTCTACGATGAACAGGGCGGCTTCATGGTTGGTAAGTATGGCGCTCTCTTAAAGTCAACCAGCAGCGGTCTGCAATGGAGCGGTTCACTCCCCTCTTTTTACGGGGCAATTACTTCCTTTGAACCGGTTGACGGGAGCTATATATATGCTGCAACCGATAGAGGGATAGTTATAAAGATTAACAAATAAACCTATTCACTTTCAGTCCAATATAGATTCCCCTTTGCAAATATTACAGATTTGGATTTTGTTGATGCTCAGCACGGCTTTGCTGCTGTGGACTCAGCAATATATAAAACCACAGACGGCGGCAGTTCATGGGAAAAATCTTTAAGCCAAGGAGGGACATCATTATACTGTGTTGGATTTTTTAACCGTGATGTCGGTATTGCCGCAGGAGAATTACAATCTCTGTACCGGACCACCGATGGCGGCGCTACGTGGACAAGTTTAGAACCATCTTCTTATCCTGTGGCAGGTGTCTCCCGCACCATGCAGATTATTGATTCTTCTGCCGCCGTTATAACTGCCGGGAACGGACTAGTTATGAAAACAACTGACATGGGCAGTACCTGGCAGCGCATTGATGTGGATAATGGCAGAATGCTTCCCGCCGTGCATTTTAGTAACAGGAACACAGGATTCTTAGGCGGTTCTTACGAAACTTTATATAAGACCAATGACGACGGAGCTACGTGGTCAAAGGTAGCAGTCCCTTCGGTCAGCAGCGGAACATCAGCCGCATCGTTTACCTCAATTAAATTTTGGGATGATGCACACGCAATAATTACCGCCACAAACGGGGCTGCACTCCTCTCCCGGGATGGCGGCAACACCTGGACTGCCAGTTCCTCTCCTGCCGGATACACCGGTGATGTTGTAACATTGGATAAAGGCATTGCATTAGTTGGCGGCGGTTACGGTTCCATACTTGCATTTGCGGATCCCGCACAGCAAATGTTCCCATTGAGTGGTGATACCTATCAGCTCAAGCAAAACTATCCTAATCCGTTCAATCCTAAAACTTTTATTCCTGTTACTCTGCTGGAAGATGCATATATATCGGTAAAGGTTTACAACATTGCGGGTGAACTAGTCAGGGAGCTTTTCAGCGGTGCATTAAAATCCGGTTCTTACCAATTTACTTTTGAAGCTGCATCACTTCCAACCGGCATCTACTTTGCCCGCCTGCAATCAGGTATCAACTTCAAAACCATAAAAATGATGATGGTTAAATGATGCTTGGAGCACTACCATATATACTTTTGTAAGGATAGAGACGGTTTTAGTGCCGCCCATATCAATGTTAATAACCGTTTCAGAAAGGAAGAAAAGTACCTACGAAAACATATTCCAAAATTTAAATAATGTTTCATTGTGTCTCGGGCGCGGTATGTTCCTAGTTCAGCAATCTCCTTGAGTGCTGGATGAAAACCTGCCGCAAGATAACTATGAAATGATTGCAACTACCCTGATGCCACACCTGCCACTCCCGAAGCATCGTGGGTAACGTAAGACTAATTCTCTGGTTCTAATCCCTCGTTAATCTCTGACACAACATCCGCCTCAATTTATGCTAGACCAATAGCATATTTTCCCAAAACCAACTAAGTAATTTCACCTAGTTCTTAAAAAACATACTTTTTCTTTAAATGCCGTTTTTTCTTTTTGAGTAACTAAAAGTTTACTATTTTTGAACTCAGTATGTCAGACAGACGGGAAAATATACCACTTACTTGCTCCCGGGAACATACCGTTACATAACAACACTTTCGGCTGCATAGCGGGGAACCCCTTCCATGCGCCGGGAATATAATATTCGGGTTCATCAGTCAATAATCTAAGGGATCTCACTATGGCAGCGGATAACAATAATGAAAAGAGGTAAAATGTGAATTATCGGAACATATTATGAAGTGATAGTTGTATTTTCTGGTCATCCGAAATCAATAACTTACGAAATAATTTAACTTAAATCATTGGAATATATAATATGCATCAAAAGAAAGTGTTGCTGTTTGTTTTATTTTTTTTAGCTCTTATTAGTATATTGGGCTGCTCCTCAAACGAAAAATACTGGGAATACAAAGTAGTTTTTTACTCCGGAGATGAATCCAGAGAAGGTTCGGGGGC
>CAYYJL010000464.1:0-2994 GCA_964472245.1 uncultured Ignavibacteriaceae bacterium
TGTTAAGTTTGCGCAGAATCTGATGTTCTTTACGTATGTGATAAAGAATGAAGGTCCTAAAGATTTAGATAGTTTCTATTTTGGCATGTATCTGGATATAGATGTGGGCAATGTTTCCGGTGGAACTCCGGAATACAATGATGATAAAATGGGATTTAATAAAGAGAAGAATTTTGTATTCTTTTATGATTCCAAAGGATATTCATCTGAATGGCCGGGCGGGCAGTCGGGATATTTCGGGATGGCATTTTTGCGTACCCCAAATATCAACGGTACTATGGCCGGCATAACGGATATGCATTACAATCTTTATGATGATGACAGGGATATAGATACAATTCAATATGGCGTGATGTCAAGTTCACCGGGATTGTATAATTCTTCCTTAGGCAGCCGCTATTTTCATCTCGGCAGCCAGTCTTCCCTTCATTATGATGATACTTCCACCATACCATCCGGCGGACTTGACCTGGTTGCAAATGTATCATCGGGACCATATACACTCAACAGGGGGGATTCCCTTGTGTTTGTAACCGTTCTTGTGGCAGGTGATACCTATGACGATGCAATGGAATCATTAACCCAGGCGGAAAAAATTGTAGAGTTCAATTTTGAAATCAGTAAACCACCGACCACTCCGATTCTTTCCGGTTTTGCGGGTGACGGTTATAATCTGCTGACATGGGATAATGCTGCAGAAAAATCGAAGGATAATTTTTCCGGTGAGTTTGACTTTGAAGGGTACAGGTTGTACCGCAGTCTGGATAAAGGCGTCAGCTGGAAGCAGCTTGCTGATTATGACATGGTGAATCAAAGAGGGTTAGACCGCGGCTTGCAGTACAGCTATAAAGATACAACTGTTACCAACGGGTTCGAGTATTGGTACACCGTAACGGCGTATGACAGAGGTGATTCATTGATAGAGTCATTAGAAAGCCCGCTGGGTAAAAACCTGACGGCTGTCAATACAAAATCATTAATTCCCGCATCATCAGCAGCCGGCAGAAATCCCGTCGGGGTTAATACGGTAACACATGGCGGAACCGGTATATCAAACTATCAGTTGAGTGTCATGCCGCCGGATAACGATTTGATAAAAGACAATATATATGATATTGGATTTTCCTATCAGCAGACCACAACAGCGGGCAAGCTGTTAACCAGAGCAACCTTTGAGGTTACCGACTCAACCCGCAATACACCGGGCAGCTGGGAGGTGAGGTTTAAATCCCCATCGGTTTATGATTTGGTTGATCTTGTTACGGCAGAATTTGTGAGAGAAAATCTGAGTTATGTGAGCGGAACCTCGGTAACCATTTCTGCAGCGGGATTACGGCTCAGATTGGTAGATCCGGATCCTTCCGTTTCAGCGGAGTTTAAGCCAAAAGCGGGAGACAGAATTCAGATGAACTTTGCTGCTCATGCAATTAAGAACGGAACTGATACAGTAGCCAAGCCGCGGACACTAATCATGGGGAGAACACAGTCCACTACCGACGGAGTGGTTTTTACTTTGGACAAGCCGGAGATTATCCAGGATGTCAGCCGTGTAGGCGGTACGGATAAAGTTGAAATGACTTTCTCCGTAAATGATGAAACGCTGGTTAAATCACTGCAATACCTGGTGAGGATTACCGGTAACGGTACGGCGGCAGACGGTTCAGCTTTCGTTTCTCTATATATAGATTCAGTCGGTGCGGTTGACGCAGTGGCAATATTAAAAGTAGATACACTGCTTAACCTGGGTACATTTGATTTTGACGGATTGCGCGGAAGGATTGATTTTAAAGGGGCCGCAGCTCCGGCAGCAGGAAACTCATTCACTGTCCAAGCAGTTAAACCTGTGCAGCCAAATCTGAGGGATAAGTACCGTTTCACGCTGAAGGGCTCAACCTACAGCAAAGAGACTGCGGGAGCTGCCCTTAAAAATATCCGGGTGGTACCGAATCCATATGTGGTTTCATCATTGTTTGAGCCGGAGTTTGGCGAGCTGCGGAGGGAGCCGCTCAGACAGGTGCAGTTTATCAACCTGCCGCCCCAGGCAACGATATATATATTTACGCTTGATGCCGATCTTGTAAAAACAATCTACCACAGCAGCGAAAGCGGAACGGCTGTGTGGGATTTGCGTGCGGAAGGCGGCAGGGAAATTGCTCCGGGTATGTATATATATGTGGTGCAGTCCGATGCCGGTGAGTATAAAGAACGTTTTGCGGTAATAAAGTAAAGGAGAACATCATGAAAAAATTAATTTTGACGCTATTTGTTCTTCTGCCGGGGCTGGTGTTTGCCCAGTACTCTAATCTTGGTGCATCCGGCGCGCAGTTTTTGGAAATTCCCGTGAGTGCATCTTCGGCTGGTATGGGGGGTGTTTCTGCCGGAATGGTGAAAGATGCCTCGTCTGTATTCCTGAATCCTGCCGGGCTGGCTCATGTAAAATCGTACGATGTTCAGTTCTCTTACCTGAAGCTCTATGATTTATTCGACATGAATAGTTTTGTAATCGGATATGCTGCCGGAGAAACCGGTGTGCTTGGCGTGAGTCTTGTTTCGCTGACATCCGGCAAAATTGAAATTACAACGGAGAAAGAACCAAACGGTACCGGACGGTTTTATGATGCCTCCGATCTGGCATTAGGGCTCTCCTATGCACGATTCCTGACGGACAGATTCAGCGCAGGTATTAACGTGAAGTATATATATCAAAGGATCTGGAATGAAACCGCAGACGGGTTTGCCTTTGATATCGGTACGCAATACCGCATTGATTATAACAACCTGACCATAGCCATGGCGATGACCAATTTTGGCCCGGATTTACGCTTTGACGGCCCCGACTTGAATGTGGTGATTCAGCGGGATGAAAATTTTCCGCTCAGCCGTCTGGCACCGGCATTACTGAAAACTGACCCTTATTCACTGCCGCTGCATTTCCGTGTGGGTATCGCTATGGATTTATATCAGTATGAATTCATGAAAGTACGCGGAGGCATT
>CAYYJL010000465.1:0-2990 GCA_964472245.1 uncultured Ignavibacteriaceae bacterium
TATGCTTACAACGCAGTTTAAATCAGAAGATGCAGTTTTTGTAGATACTCCGTCGTCCGTTTCAGAAATTAAACTCCCTGATACGGATATACTCAATATATCCATCACGAGGGAAGGCCGTGTCTTTTTCAGTATAGATAATAAAAACTATACACGGGAAAAACTGCTGGCCAAGATATCTGAAAAACATCCTGAACTCTCATTCAGCAAGGAAGAGGAAAAGGCCTTTGTACTGCTTGGCAGCATTGGTGTTCCTCTTAATCAGCTGAAAGGTTTTCTTGCATTAGATGAAAACGACCGCAAGACTTATCCTCAGCCCGGCATTCCGGTGGATTCAGTACATAATGAACTTGGTGATTGGATCATGCAGGGCCGGCTTTCTAACCCTGGTGTACGCATAACCGTAAACGGAGACCAGGGCTGTCCCTGGCCTGTTGTTAAAAAGGTAATGGATATACTGCAGGATAAAAACGTTAACAAGTTCAATTTAATCACGGATTTGGAAGCTGATCCAAACAAGACGAAAGAATCTTAACATGGCAGAATTAGAACAAAAACAATCCGGCGGTAAAAAGGGAAAAAAAGGCCGAAAAAAAATGTCCACACGCATTGACCTTACTCCCATGGTTGATCTTGGCTTCCTTCTGGTTACCTTTTTCATGCTGACAACTACCTTCAGTAAACCGCAGACTATGGAAATTAACCTCCCCGTAAAACCAAAGGAAGAGATTAAAGAAGAGGATTACAACGCATTAAAAGCATCCAGAGCATTTAATGTATTGCTCGGCAAGGATAATAAAATCTTCTGGTATATCGGGCTTCCCAATGAACCCATTGAAGGCCCGCACACCACGGATTTTTCTGCCGGCGGTATCCGCAAAATTCTTCTCGAGAATAATTCTTCCATAAAAGATATGGTGGTGCTGATCAAGCCGACCAACGATGCCGTGTACAGAAATGTTGTGGATATACTTGATGAAATGAATATCACTGATATCAAGCGTTATGCCCTGGTTGATGCAAGCAGCCAGGATCTTGACCTAATCAAGACAATTAAATAAGGATTTAAGCATGACACAATTTCAAATATCCGAGTCAAATTTTGACGACGTTGTTTTTTCCGGAAAGAATAAGGAATATGGCGCTTTTGTTCTGCGGAAGAAATACCGTTTGTACCTTTCTGTGGCACTCTGGTCTGCTATTTTTCTGATGATTTCTGCAACGGTTGGTCCATCGGTCTATGCCTTGCTGAATGAAAAGGAAACTGAGGCACATAAACTGAAAAAGATAACCATAACCGATCTGGCACCTCCCCCTTCAATCGGGGAGGAACAAAAAGTAGAGGAAATAAATGCCCCGCCGCCATTGAAGTCAACCATCAAGTTTACTCCTCCGGTTGTTAAACCTGATGACCAGGTAAAAGATGAATATATACCGACAGTTGATGAACTAAAAGAAGTTGACCCCGGTATTAAAACCGAACAGGGCAGCACTGATGGTGTGGACTACAGTCTCATTGAAGCTGAGGAGAGCGTTGTCGAAGAGAAAAAGGAAGAAGCTCCCTCATACTTTGTGGCTGTGGAAGAAATGCCTGAACCCATTGGCGGCATCGGGGCCATTCAGGCATTAATTGAATATCCGGAAATTGCCAAACGCGCAGGAGTTGAAGGCAGGGTCTTCGTCCTCGCTTTTGTTGATGAAAACGGAAACGTAACGGCGGCAAAAATCATTAAAGGCATCGGCGCCGGTTGTGATGAAGCTGCCATGGAGGCAATAAAGAAAACTAAATTTAAACCGGGTAAACAGCGGGGCACACCGGTAAAAGTTCAGGTTTCAATTCCCATTGTATTCAGACTTCAGTAATATATATGGCATCAAAAATATCGTCCGGTTTGTTAACACGCCTTGGTAATATACCGGCGGATTGCCGTATTATCTGTATTTTGCTCAGTCTCACCCTGATTGTGGGACTGGGCGGATGCAGAAACAGCGATGCACCAACGGATACCCCTACAACCGGGGCATTAACTGTTGCAGTTGATGAATCATTAAAACCGCTCATTGATGCACAGTGTGCGGCTTTTCATTCTATATATAAATATGCAGATGTCAATGTTATATACGGTACAGAGGAGGAAGCATTTGCCGCTCTCTGGCAGGACAGCGTACGGCTTATTATTGTTGCAAGAAACTTAGACAGTTCAGAAACAGCAATTTTTCAGAAACTGGAAATTGTCCCCAAGATAGCTAAAATTGCATTTGATGCAGTAGCTGTCATCGGCAGCCGCGATATAACAGACTCCACCTATACACTCGCTGAATTAAAACAGCTTATAGAATCCGGAAAAAACGGAGCATCTTCACCAAAAATTGTATTTGATAATAACAGTTCCGGCACCATGTTATTTATCAAACGGAAATTACAGCTTACCGGTTTTTCCAAGAATTGCTTTGCTCTTAATTCCAACGAGCAGGTAATTAACTACGTTAAATACGGCAAAAATACCCTGGGCATCATAGGCAGCAGCTGGATAAGTGATAAAGATGATACTGCGAGCATTAAGTTTCTCGATAGTATCAGAGTGATGGAGGTTGCTGCCTCTGATACCTCGGAGCCCGTGAAACCATATCAGGCGTATATAGCATTAAAAACATATCCCCTGTACCGCGAAGTTTACGCAATCAGCCGGGAGGCATATACCGGACTCGGTACCGGCTTTACCTCATTTTTGGCAAGCGAACGCGGACAAAGGATTGTTCTTAAATCAGGACTTGTTCCCGCAACCATGCCCGTGCGCCTCGTTAAAATTATTAATGAAAACCCTTTTGAATAGGTTATGACCATGATTAAAAATTACATTGTAACTCTCAGTATAATTATCACCCTTCTGGTTCCCGCACATGCACAAAATTTACATGAGGGCATTACTCTGCTGAGAAACGAAAAGACCATTAAAGCAAAAGAATATTTCTACTCAATGGTAAACTCT
>CAYYJL010000466.1:0-2988 GCA_964472245.1 uncultured Ignavibacteriaceae bacterium
TGAATGTATAATAATAAGATTATTTGAGCAGGGTCATTTTGCGGTCAATGGATTTTGTTACACCGTCAGCCATGGTATAGGTGAGACGGTATATGTATGTTCCGCTTGCAAGACCTGATGCATTAAAGCGGGCTGTATGATAGCCGGCATTCATTAATCCGTTTTGCAGAACAGCAACACGGCTGCCAAGTGCATCAAAGACCGTTAATATAACATGTCCGTTTGCAGGGACAGAGTATCTGATTTCCGTATCCGGGTTGAAAGGATTTGGGAAGTTTTGAGCTACGTCGAATGAAACGGGAGTGCTTTCACCAACCTGAACAGTAACAATGCCGCTGAAGGAGTATGAACCGTCAAAGTCAATTTGTTTCAGGCGGTAATAGTATATACCGGCTGAAACTTCTTCAGTAAAGGTGTAGGAGGAAAGCTCGGCAGTATTGCCGCGTCCCGTTACAAATCCTGCACCGGTGAAATCTGTACCGTTTGTGCTGCGCTGAATTTCAAATCCGCTGTTATTGGTTTCCGATGCAGTTGACCATTGCAGGTGAACTGATGAACCGGAGGAGTTAGCAGTAAACGCAGCGAGTTCAACGGGGAGTCCCCGTGGCATGGTGTTGTACGGTCCGCCAGGTCTGGTTGCCCAATTAACATCAAAGCCGGGGTTACCGCCGGTTACATTGCCCGGAACGGTAACATCACTGAAGAAAGCAGTTGATGAAACAACCACTGCAAAGACGGATATATTATCCGCTGTTACTGCGCCGCCAAGTTCGCTCAGAGGGAATGCAATCTCAAGACCGCGGCGCTCTCCATAGGCACTGTCAAATGCAAATGTTATGGAGTTTTCCGTAAAGAAGGAACCGGGTCCGGGCCCCTGTCTTGCACCGCCATCCATCCGGGCAGAACCAAGGTAGGCGCCTTGTTTTGTGGTTGATGTATATTTAGCTGCATCTATATATATAACAGAGTCAGAACCGCCGGGATTAAATACAAATGCATAATGTGTTTCAAAATCATTCTTGAAATTAGGATTGGCTCCTGCGCCAAAAAGATGTCCGCCTGAAGGAACGCCGCCGAGTGAAGTGCCTGCTGCTGCACCCTGACCGCTCAGGTTAGATAATCTAAGGAATACGGCTATTCCGTTATTGTTTGTTTTATCTAATCTGGATTCAACGCCAAGGTACAGTTTGCCGCCTTCAACACGGTAACGGAGGCGGTTGACGTATATATTGGGACCGAATCCGCGGTTTTGATTTTGGGCATCGCCCATATGCCAGTAATTTTCATGCATTCTGCCGTTCACCATCATTGGAGTGCTTATCTTATAACACCCAAAACCATTGTTAGTGCTCAATACATAGAGATAGGTAAAATCATCGCCAGTGCGGTAAAAATCAATATCTCCTGTTCCGTTCACATTTGCATTGGCACCTAAGGAAGGAGTAATTGCGTATGTGCGGAAAAATGCAGGGTCATCACCCTGAGTATCAACAAGACGTGCGTTCATGGTTCCGGCACCATATTGGAAAGCGGTGATAAAACCATTTTGGCCGACCGGAGCTATGACAGTGGTTGTGGTAGCCGTGCTGATTTGCCCGCCGGGAACTGCAGCGTAGAATGCTCCGCCCCATGTATATGCCTGAACATTTCTGCCGGAGCTGTTTATAAGAATAAGTGAGTCTTCCATCAGCGGATAGACAGACGGAGCACCGCCAAAGGTTGTAGCCGGCAGGGTGATAATAAAATCCTGTGTAAATGTAACTCCGTTATCGGTTGTCTTAAAGACAATAACTCTGTTGCCTTTAGCGTCGGCCGCCCAGATTTTAAGTGAGTTATCCGATGCCATGCCTGAGATGGCAAAATTGTCACCCATTCTTTTATCTACGCCAAAATCGCTCTGGAACGCAACGGTTGGGTCTGCAGTGGTTGAAGCCCAATGATAGATTTTAAAAGGATCAGCCAAACTGTTGGCAAGATTAACGCCGTACATTTTGCCATCCATGGAAACACCAAAGTCATTTAAGCCGAAGGTACCTCCGCTGACACCCGTTGTTGAAAGCTGCCCTGCATCGGCACCGGTCATTGCGTTGACCATCCGGACAAACGTGCCGGCGTTTCTACTGACAACAAAAAGGCGGGGAGTTGATTCAACATTACCAAAGGCAAAGCCGCGCTCGGTGTTACCGCTGGCTGAAAACCAGGAAGGGAGGGCTGAAGCAGCCGCTGATTTTTCCCAAACGGTTTCAATTTGTGCAAATAAGGGGGTTGTGATTAAAAAGAGGAGTAAAAAGTATGTAAGTTTTTTCATGACGGAACCCGAATAGTTATTGAATGATTTTCTTTCGGAAAAATTCCCGGTTTAATACCGTGAATCTTAGTGTTAAACTTACGAAAAATTATTTAATAATAAAGTGCATCCCGCCTGCCTGAGCTGATGCCTGGGATATTTTTAATCGCTTTTTACGGTATGATTGGGCACTTGCAATGATTTTGGAATTTCCACGTAAACTGTTGTGCCATCCGGAGAAAAGCTGTTGAGTGATACCTTGCCTCCGAGATATTTTTCCGTAAAGAGTTTGACACTGTATGTGCCGAGACCGTGCCCGGGTTCCGATTTGGTGGTGAACGAGCGGTTAAACATCTGGCTTTGGATTTTTTGCGGAATCACCTTAGGATTGTTAACGCTGAAGTTTATCGTGTTGTTCAGTTCTATCATGGTTACGGTTACGGTTTCCCCTGCAGAACTTGCTTCAAGAGCATTTTTCAAGAGATTGCCGATAATCCTGGAAAGCAGGGTCTTATCCGTATATATTGGTATATCGTAATCAGCATCTACAACAATGTTTTTCCCTTTGGCAATTTGTGTTCCTATGTACAACTGCTTCATTTCTACAAGGAATTTGCGGCAGTCAAATTTATACGGGTTAACAAGATATTCATCTTTTTCAGCTGCAAGTAAATCTCTCTGCAGTTTTATCTCATCAATCA
>CAYYJL010000467.1:0-2978 GCA_964472245.1 uncultured Ignavibacteriaceae bacterium
CAACTTTATACCGAATGTCTTGCCAAGCAGGGAAGGAATAAAGAAGCAGCTGATATATATGCCAAATACCTTGCGCAAAATCCGGCAGATTATTCAGTAATACTTTCGCTTGGGAAAATGTACTTCCTCCAAAAAGAGTGGACCAAAGCAGCAGAAGTATGGAAAAAACTTCCTTTTAAGAAATACCAGGAAATAAGGTATTTAATCGGATATACTCTCTACAGGGCGGGTAAGATTAAGTCTGCAGCATCGTATCTTGAATCATATATTAACAAGACTGCGGCACCGATAGGACATCCGGCTGCTTACTTTTATCTTGCAAAGTTTTATTGTAAAAGCCGCAATTACGAGTCAGCACTCCCCCTCATAGAGGACTTACTTGCCTATTATCCGGGTGAGCCGATTATATACCGGTTGGCAGCATTAATATATTACAAAAATGAAATGGCTGAGCATGGTGCCGAGATGGTTCAGCTAGCTCTTGAAGCGAATCCGGAGCCGGGAAAGTTTATCAATATCGCGGTTCCAGTTTTATTGTATTCCGGCAAAGTAAAACAGGCAATGGAATTAATGGAAAAAACACCGGGATTTTTGGATGATGATTCAACGAAACGTTCCCGGCGTCGTCGTCTTTGGTATGCAGATGCTTTATTTTTACATAAAAAATATGCAAAATCCAGAATAGAATTTCAGCGGCTGCTTGCATTATCCCCGGGAAACAGGTATATAACACGAAAGTTACAATTGATTGAGGAAAAGTATTGAGCATCCGGAAAGCCATTATTATCAGTATCATGCTTATTATCAGCACCGGCAATGTCTATTCCCGCAGCGGAGTGGATTCATCTGAATATGCAAATCTGAAAAAAGCAGCAGTTCTATATACAGCAAAAGATTATAAACAATCAGCACGGCTGCTGACTGAACTGAGGAATTCTAAGAATACCGAGATAAAAACCTCAGCTTTACTATTGTTAGCTAAAATTTCTTTTGAACCGGGTAATATCACTCCGGAAATTAATCCGGAAACCACTGATACAACCGGACTAAGTAGATCATTACGAAAAGAGATATATTTTGTCCGCAGTGATTATCATTACAGAAAATCCCGCTTTGATAAATCATTGCAGGCACTGCTTACTGCTTTCAATTATTTAGAACAAAGGGAAGATACAGTTGTATTTTATAACAATCTGGAAGCCTTGATTGTTTATTTTCTTGATGAAAAAAGTGTAAACACGGTTATTGAAAAGAACAGCATTACTCCTGTTTGGAGCTACCTGAAACTGGCATATTCGGTTAAACTGAAGGCGAATGGAAATAACCCAAAAGCACACGAACAGCTGCTGGAAATACTTACCGGTACTCAGTCCGGTTATGCAAGAGAAAAGGCGGTGGAAACTCTTGAGCAGCTTAAGGAGATATTTGGTGGGGATGCGGAAAAAAGCCAGGGTTTAATCGCAATTGTATTACCGCTTACTGATGCGGAAACAGGCGATGAGGTACAGGCAGGAGTGCAGGTACTCGACGGGATAAAGTTTGCGGTTGATGAGTATAACACGGCTCAGGATGAAAATATCGGTTTGATAATATTCGATACAAAAGGGGAAAACTCCGAGTTAATCCGCATAGCAGGTGAATTAAAATCTTTGGAATCACTGCGTGTTATCATCGGCTCCTTATACAGCACGGAAACAAACACGCTCTGCTATTTACTGCATGACCTGAATGTACCGGTGATATCTCCCACGGCAACAGGGGATAGTCTCACATTTTTTCACAGTAATTTTTTTCAGGCAAATCCCTCCTTTTCTGTCCGGGGTGAAGCAATGGCACAGTACCTTGTATATACAGAAGGGAAAAAGAGAATAGCGGTAGTTTATCAGGATCAGTCATTCGGGGCACCCATGGCTTTCTCCTTCCGCAAAGAATTTGAAAGGCTGGGCGGCAAAGTGACAGCATTCGAAGCGGTAACACCTTCCGGAAATGAGATACAAACCATTACCGCCAATTTTGCTACACAGGGGTGGCAGGGGGCAGAGGGATTATTTTTTCCGCTGATGGATAAAAAATTGATTACCATGCTGAACAGTGCTTTCCAGAAAGCACAGCTCAAGATTCCTGTATACGGAAATCAGGATTGGTACTCTCTGCGGGATTTGCAGCTTAATTCTTCACTTGTTGAAAATTTGGTTGTCTCTTCAGATTACTATATTGAATATACACAACCCGCTTATCTGGATTTCTCAAAAAAGTTTTATGAAAAAACCGGACTGGAACCTCTGCGCAATCATTTCTACGGTTATGACCTACTTTCAGGTTTGCTGCCCGTTATAGCCAAGAGCGAAAGTAATTTATCTGATGTTCTTAAAAAAGAAGTTGATGTACCAGGATTTCACAATTCACTCCGCTTTGGCGACACTCGCATGAACCGCTATATGAACTTTTTCCGGTACAGAAATGGCGAATTCAAATTAATGGACCGGTTCCGGGTGGGGAAATAAGATGGCAGACGATGATAAACCGCTGAAATTCAAGGATCTCCCCTCGGAAGATAAGCCGAGGGAAAAGTTGAGAAATTATGGAGCTCAGGCATTAACCTCATCGGAGTTATTAGCAATTCTTCTGAGAACGGGAACCAAAGAGCGTTCCGTCATGGATCTCTCCCGTGACCTGATATTAAAATTTAAGAATCTCACGTTGCTTTCTCAAATTACCGCAGTTGAAAAACTGACCTCGGAAATTAAGGGAATAGGTCCTGATAAAGCGGTAACTCTTCTGGCAGCATTTGAAATTGCCAAGAGGATAAAAGCGCATGAAAAATTTGAAGACCCGCATCTGAAGATTTCATCCGCTGATGACGTAGCACAAAAATTTTTAGCACTTTTGCGTAACGAACTTGTCGAAAAATTTATGGCGGTTGCCCTGAGCAGTTCCAATACCATTATTGCGAGTAAGGTGATTTCCTCAGGGAATCT
>CAYYJL010000468.1:0-2977 GCA_964472245.1 uncultured Ignavibacteriaceae bacterium
TGCTGCGCAACGCAGATATTTACGAATAGGAAATTTGCCCGCAGATCACGCAGATTACCGCAGAATATGGGTGATCATAAACGCTGAAGGCGTGGCAGGATTATAGTAAAATAGTGCACCATAATCTCCGGAATGCCAAGGTATGGCAGACACGCAGATATATATCACGGATTTACCGGATTAGAAATTCGTCCACTCCATAGGCATATTCTAATTATTTTTTTATCTTATGACCACTCCGGTTGCCTAAACCATCGTAGCAGGCATATTTATATAAATCATGCAAAGTGGGGTAGTTAAAAACTGCAGAAAGAACCTGTGGTATTTTTGCATGATCATGCACAAGGGTCATACCATAATGAATTATCTCACTGGCAATCGGCCCGATAATATGCACACCTAAAATGGTCAGGTCATCCCGTTTAAATACCAATTTTAAAAAACCATCCTGGATTCCCATGATTTTACCCCGCGGCATATCTCTGTACCGTGCTTTGCCGGTCACATAATCAATGCCCTGCTCGGCTGCCTGTTCTTCTGACAACCCTACCATGGATACTTCAGGAATTGTATATATACCGTAAGGGAAAACGGGTACAATTTCCTTCAAATCGTCAAGATGAAACATGTGGGAGACTGCAACACGCCCCTGATCCATACTGGTGCTGGCAAGTGCAGGGAAACCAATTACATCTCCAACAGCAAAGATATGGGGTACAGAGGAGCGGTAATCTTTATCCACTTCAACAACTTCACGTTTGCCAAGTTTTACGCCGGCTTTTTCGCAGTGCAGATTTTTTGTCGCAGCTGACCGGCCTGCTGCATATAAGAACATATCCACTTCCAGCACTTCGCCGGTTTTTAATTTTATCACAATCGGCTTTGTGTCATCTTCCGGCACTTGCATGCTTTCAAAGGAAGTGTTAAAGAGGATTTCTATTTTATCACGCTTCATCTGTTCAACCAATTCGCCGGACATTTCTTTGTCCAGGAATCCGAGTATGCGGTCATTGTTATTGACGAGATATACCTTTGAGCCCATTGTGCCGAATATGGTAGCATACTCGCAGCCAATGACTCCGGCACCCACAACGCAAATGGAGGAGGGGAACTCACTCAGGTTGAGTATGGTATCACTGTCATGCACGCGTTTATTATCAAACGGAATGTTGGGCGGCTGAAACGGATAGGAGCCGGTTGCAATAATGATATTCTCGCCGTAAACAAATTCCTCTCCGCCTTCGGAAGTTATCTTAACAACATGAGGGTCTTCAAAGGCAGCATTACCATGATACACATCCACTTTATGAATGGCAATATTGTTTTTCACTTCAGAGTTGAGGGAGTCAATAATAAAATCTTTCCTGTACATGAAATCTTTTATATTGGCTTTGCTTTTCAGTTCCCGCTCAACACCAAACAGACCTTTGTCATATTTGCCGGAAAAGTATAGCGCTGATTCCTTGAGGGTTTTTGAAGGCAGCGTGCCGGTATGTACTCCCGCACCGCCGTATCTGTACTCCTTTTCAATTATGGCAACAGATTTTTTAAAGTAGGCAGCTTTTACAGCAGCTTTTTCGCCGGCCGGTCCGGAACCAAGTACCACCAAATCATACTTCTTCATGAATAACACACACCTTTTATTATTTAATCAAGCGCAGTTTTTAAATCCGCAATTAAATCTTCTGCATCCTCTATGCCGACAGAGAGCCGCACCAGACGTTCAGTCAGCCCGAACTTTTCCCGCTTTTCTTTCGGGACTGAACCATGCGTCATACTGACGGGATGGCACATCAGACTTTCCACACCGCCCAAACTTTCGGCAAGAGTAAAGATACGAAGTTTTTTGAGAAAATTATTAACATCCCCGCTGTTCTTAAAATTAGCGGAAACCATACCGCCAAATCCGCGCATCTGTTTTTTTGCCAGTTCATGCTGTGGATGGGATGCCAGTCCGGGATAAATTACCTTTTCAATTTTGGGATGGCTGACAAGAAAATCTGCAATCAGCCGTGCATTTTCATCATGCTGCTTCATACGCACTGCCAGGGTCTTAGTGGAGCGAAGAGTCAGCCAGCAATCAAATGGTGAGGGGACTCCTCCGGCGGCATTTTGTATATACCGCAGCCGGTCGTGCACCTGGTCATTACTTGTTATATTGATGCCGCCGATTAAATCGGAATGACCGTTTATATATTTTGTAACGGAGTGGGTGACAATATCAGCACCCAGTTCCAGCGGATTCTGAAAATAGGGGCTCATAAAAGTGTTATCCACAACCAGAAGCAGATTTCGTTTTTTGCATATATCCGCGGCTGCGGCAATATCAGTCAGCGTAAGCATCGGGTTGGTAGGTGTTTCTATATATACCATTTTTGTTGCAGGGGTTATTGCATCTATGATGTTCTGCGGGTTTGAGGTATCAACCCAGGAGTAATTCAAACCATAATCCTTCAGCACCAGTTCAAAAAGCCGGTAAGTGCCGCCATAAACATTATCGGTCACGATGATATGATCGCCCGCCTTAACCAGGGACATGAGTGCATGAATAGCAGCGAGTCCGGAAGCATAGGCAATACCATGTTTCCCTTTTTCTAAAGCAGCTATATTTTTTTCTAAAGCAGCACGGGTAAAATTGTGAGTCCGTCCATATTCAAACCCCTTGTGTTTACCAATCTCTTCCTGGGCGTAGGTAGAAGTGAGGTACAGCGGTGTTATTACAGCGCCTGTCACTTCATCGGGTGCCTGGCCTGCGTGAATTGCATCAGTTGAAAAACCCATATATACTCCTTAACCTATAGATTCAGAAAATTCAAGAATATCGTATCTGGTAATAATGTCTATTATTCTGCCGTATTCAGTTACCAGGACTGCGGGGGATTCGGTGAGGCATTTTTTCAGAGTGGGCAAATCTGCTTTTTCATCAAGTGTGGGGAAGCCCGGATCCATGATTTCTTCAACCATTGCTTCAAGCAGG
>CAYYJL010000469.1:0-2972 GCA_964472245.1 uncultured Ignavibacteriaceae bacterium
GATAAATTCTTTTTGGCAAGCAGCGGAGTGACTTTAGAATGGGATAAGGCAATGAAGGCAGAGTTTTAGCCATGTTGAACCGCATAATGATACACGCGGTAATATTACTGACAGTTACCGGAGCAGCTGTTTCAGCAGAAAGATTCAACCCGGCAGACAGCGGTGCATTGGTTAAGGTTGTTGCAGCTGCATTGCCGGGTGATACTGTATATCTGCAAAACAAGATATATACAGTTGAGAATCTGCTGATTAACAAACCACTGTTGTTAACAGGGGAAACGGGTTCGGTTTTGCATTCTTCCGGAAAAGGGAATATACTCCTGATAAAAAGCTCCAATGTAACCATTGCAGGTCTTACATTTACCGGAACAGCCATCAGCTTTATTACAGATAATGCCGCAATAAAAGCAGAGCAGTCCGATCACATTACTATAAAAAACTGCGTATTAAAAAACAATTTTTTTGGTATCTATTTTTCTGAAACAGCCAACTCAAAAATACTGAACAACTCCTTGTCCGGCTTTACGGGGAGAGAAGCTAACTCAGGGAATGGTATTCACCTCTGGAATTCCCGCAGCAATGTGATATCCGGTAATACTGTAAGCGGTCACAGAGATGGCATATACTTAGAGTTCAGCAAAAACGCTGTCATTAAGAATAACAGAAGCACAGAAAATCTGCGGTACGGGCTGCACTTTATGTTTTCCGATAGTTGTTCCTATCTTGCAAATGAATTTACCCATAACGGGGCCGGGGTTGCAGTAATGTACTCCTCGCAGATACTTATGGAAAAAAACCGTTTTGCGCAAAACAACGGCACAACATCCTACGGACTGCTTCTGAAAGATATAAAATACAGCCGGATAACGGGCAACACCATAAAAGAGAATACCATTGGCATATATATGGAGGCCGCCACCGGCATTAGTGTGAGCGGTAATACATTTTACGGCAATGGCTCAGCGTTAAAAGTGATGGCAAACTCCACGGACAACAGGTTTGAAGGGAATGACTTTACTGTCAACAGCTTTGATGTGGTGAGCAACAGCAGGCAAAACTTTAATACATATGACGGCAACTATTGGGATACATATACCGGATATGACCTGAACAAAAACGGGGACGGGGATGTGCCGCACTACCCGGTTAAGCTGTTTTCTGTCATAACAACCAAGTATCCCGCATCAATAATATTAATGAGGAGTTTATTCAGTTCATTGGTTGATGTAACGGAAAAAGTATTTCCTGCAGTTACGCCAAAAACACTGTACGACTCCAGGCCAAGAATGAGAAAGAATAATGATACAAATAGATAATCTGTATAAATCATTTGGCAAGATGGAAATACTCAAAGGTATATCCGTTGAAATTGAAACGGGAAAAATTACTGCTATTGCGGGTCCAAATGGTTCCGGCAAAACAACGCTTCTTAAATGTATATTGGGATTGCTGCGGTATGAAAAAGGGCTGATAAAGGTAGCGGGCGATGATATACAGAAATCGTTAAACTATAAATCTAATCTCGGTTATGTTCCGCAGAACTCCGCCCTCCCGGAAAATCTCAGTATTAAGGAAATGGCAAAAATGCTCATGGAGCTGAGGGGGACTGATGACACCCGGTATGAAGAGTTAAAACAACTGCTGAAACTGGAAAATGAAGAGCACAAAAAAAGCGGCAGTCTTTCAGGAGGTACAAAACAGAAGGCAGGTATTGTACTGGGTCTCATGTTTAATCCGCAGGTGATAATATTGGATGAACCCGTCTCATTTCTGGATCCATCAGCATCCTCCCGGGTAAAAGAGGAAATAATGAGACTGGGGGCAGAGGGGAAAACAATACTTTACACTTCACATAACATGAGTGAAATCGAAGAAATGGCAGACACCCTTCTCTACTTTTTAGAAGGAAGAATAGTATATATGGGAAGCCCTGCAAAACTGATTGAAGAGACTTTTTCACCTAATCTGGAAAAAGCAGCAGCAAAACTTTTACGGAAACACGATGAATCATACAGTAAAAATCTTAAAATATACTGCGCGTGATCTTCTCAGATCGCGTATAGTACCGTTGTACACAGCTTTTTTTGTCCTGTTATGGATGGGTTTATATTATCTTTCCGGTGATGCGATAAAAACCGCCTCCAGCTTAATTCAGATAATAACAGCAGTTGTGCCGCTGGTGAGTCTTGTATTTGGAACGATGATATATTATAACTCCGGCGATTTTATCCTGTTTATGCTTACTCAGCCGGTTAAGAGAAGCAGTATATTTATTGCTATGAATACCGCTGTAGCATTGGTATTGTCTGTATCTATATTTGCGGGGATAACTATTCCGGCGGTTGTTACCGGTTCTATAAGTGCCATTCCCATAACAGCACTGCTTGCCGGAGTCTCTGTGGCAATTACCTGTATTTTTTCTGCCATAGCGTTTTTAACAGGGGCAGCAACAAAAGATAAAGTTCATGCACTTTCTGCGGCTATTTTTATCTGGTTATTTTTTGCAGTTATCTTTGACGGGCTGATTGTCCTGATATCCGTATATTTTTATGATTACCCGCTTGAGCTGCCTGTGTTGATATTGTCTGCAATGAATCCGGTTGATTTAGGAAGAATTGTATTGCTTATGTATATAGACCATTCAGCGCTTATGGGATATACCGGTGCGCTGTATAAATCATTTTTTACGGGATACGGCGGAGCGGCTGCAGCAATAGGCATGATGTGCCTTTGGTATATACTGCCGTTTATTGCCGGATTACGGTCATTCAGCAGAAGAGATTTTTAAGAACCTCAAAATCCCCTCACACACAAAAAAGACGCAAGAAACCGGGAACACACCACTCCCGGTTTTTTGTTATATATCCTTTCCCATAATATCAGCACGGGATATTTTTTTAACTTCGCCGGGTTTAAGTTCTTCCACGGTTGCATGCATGATGCGGTAGCGGAGCAGGCGGAGCGTGGGGTGC
>CAYYJL010000470.1:0-2964 GCA_964472245.1 uncultured Ignavibacteriaceae bacterium
CAAAAACGGCAATGAAATTGACTACGCTACACAGACTCAGGTGCTTCAGGGTACCGCAGCATTAGCTGAAGCTGTGGCAAAAGATAAAAACGCAATTGCCTATGGCGGCGTTGGTTATTTTGCACTCAGAAAAGATATTAAAATTATCGGTATCAAAGCCGACGCGGATGCTGAAACAGTATATCCATCTAAAGACGGTGTGGTAAATTATGAAGCTATTTGGAACGGACAGTATTCCATTTCCCGCTATCTCTATCTCTTTACAAGTCAAAAACCTGAAGGCATGACTAAAACCTTTATGGATTATATCCTTTCTGCCGAAGGTCAAAAAGTTGTAGAAACAATGGAATATATACCTCTCCCAAGGTAATATACTACATGCAGCAGGAAACCACCGAAACACGGCACAATCCGCTTTCTGTTTCTCCTTATGCGAAGAAAATAAACAGAAAAACGAGAATTAAAGAGGAAATCATCAGATTGTTTTTCCTCTTTAACGGATTGACGGCATTAGTTTTTATCATTCTGATATTTATCTTCCTTTTTAAGGAAGGTATTCTTGCCTTTCAGCATATCGGTGTGTTTGATTTTGTATCTGCCCAAAGGCCGGATGAAAATGGGGTTATGCAGACAGTGTATGAGTGGTTTCCAACTTCATCCAATGCCAGGTACTCCCTAATTCCTTTAATTGTCGGTACTCTTCTTGCTTCTATTCCCGCGACTATTATCTCCACATTTCTCGGTGTAGGAGTTGGTATATATCTGAGTGAGATTGCACATCCTAAAATTAAGGAATTTCTGAAGCCGATGATTGAATTATTTGCGGCGATTCCAACTGTAGTTCTCGGCTTCTTTATGCTTGTAGTTGGTGCTTCGTTTTTTAATGATTTACTTCATCCTGATAACCGACTAAACGCTTTTGTTGCAGCAATGGGGCTGTCACTTGTGATTATACCCATTATCGCATCACTGACTGAAGATGCATTGCATTCTATCCCCATGGATTTGCGTATGGCAAGTTACGGCCTTGGTGCTACCAAATGGCAGACGATAAGCAGGGTTATTCTGCCGGCTGCCTTCAGCGGAGTCTCTGCAAGTATTCTGCTCGGCTTTGGCAGGGCTATTGGGGAAACCATGATTGTGCTTATGGCATCAGGTAATGCTGCAAACCTTACTACCAATATTTTCAGCAGTATCAGGACTATGACGGCAACTATTGCAGCTGAAATGGGAGAGGTATCCCAGGGCTCGGATCATTATTACGCATTGTTCTTTATCGGTATTATTCTCTTTATTATTACTTTCTTTTTAAATCTTGCAGCTGAAATAATTATCAGCCGTATGCGTAAAAGGAATACTTTCTGATATGACATCCAGCATAAAAGGAAAAACAAAAGATATATCCGGAACTATATATTTGAATATCACGCGGCTGATATTCTTTTTTATGGTTCTTGTTCTGCTGCTGCTTATCGGCAAGATTGTCATGAATGGTATCGGTGTTATTTCCGCCGAGTTCCTTTTTGACGAGCCGCGGAACAACATGACCGAAGGGGGTATCTGGCCGGCGATATTCGGTACCCTTGCAGTTACATTGCTGATGGTCGTTATGTCCCTGCCTGTGGGAGTGTTTTCAGCTATATATCTGAGTGAATATGCAAAAGATTCCATGTACACCAGGGTGATCCGCACATCAATCAATAATCTGGCAGGCGTACCTTCAATCGTCTTCGGGTTGTTTGGCCTTGGTTTCTTTATCCTTTTTGTCGGTAAAAACATGGATGAAGTTTTAGGAACAGGACTTCTTTTTGGGCAGCCGGCTCTTTTATGGGCAGCGGCAACCTTGGCAATTCTTGTACTGCCGATTATAATTGTTTCAACCCTGGAAGCACTTAACTCAGTACCCAAAAGCCACAGGGATGCCGCTTATGGATTGGGTGCTACAAAATGGCAGACGGTAAAGAATGTTGTCCTGCCGCAAGCAAGACCGGGTATTTTAACCGGCGTAATTCTTGCAATCAGCAGAGGTGTTGGAGAAACCGCACCTATCCTGTTTTTGGGCTGCGCATTCTTTCTCCCCAGTCTGCCCGTAACTGATTTATGTATTGGCGGATACTGCATCCCCATGATAAACCCCACTGAGCAATTTATGTACCTTGCCTATCATATTTTTATTCTTGCAACTCAGTCCGCAAACCCGACCAAAACATTGCCGCTGCAATATGGTTCAACTTTAGTCCTTATAGGACTCACCATACTGCTCAACCTTACAGCAATTGTTTTCCGGTACAGGTTCAGAAAAGCATTAGGAAGGATTTGATTTTATGAAAGATATTAAAATTGCGGTAAACAAACTTTCCCTTTATTATGGTGATAAAATTGCCCTTAAGGATATCAGCTTGGAAATTAAGGCGAGAAAGGTCACCGCTTTTATCGGTCCCTCGGGCTGCGGTAAATCTACGTTTCTCCGAACGCTGAACCGGATGAATGACCTGATAGACAGTGTTTCCATCAAAGGGAATGTATATATCGAAGACGTTGATATATATGAACCGGGTATTGATGTTGTAAACCTGCGGAAAAAAGTGGGCATGGTTTTTCAGAAATCCAACCTTTTCCCGAAATCAATTTTTGAGAACATTGTGTTCGGTCCGAAACTCAATGGCGTTAAAGATCAATCTAAACTGATGGAAATTGTTGAGACCACGTGCAATCAGGCGGCAATATGGGATGAAGTTAAAGACCGTCTTTATGAACCGGCGCTGAGTCTTTCCGGCGGGCAGCAGCAGCGGCTTTGCATTGCACGGGCTCTTGCGGTTGAACCGGAAATTCTGCTTATGGATGAACCGGCAAGTGCGCTTGACCCAATTTCTACGTCTAGAGTGGAAGAGTTAATTCACGATTTAAAAGCAAAGTACACTATTGTAATTGTTACCCACAATATGCAGCAGGCGGCCCGCGTAA
>CAYYJL010000471.1:0-691 GCA_964472245.1 uncultured Ignavibacteriaceae bacterium
CCATGATCGAACTGGTCGACTTCAACGAGGTGTACAACCCGAACGCCGGCAAAGAGAAGAAAGTGAAGAAAACGCGCCGTGGTGGCTCGAAAACTTCGGGCGTTGCAGAAACCAAAACTACCACCACTGCTGCTGCGGTAGCTGAAGTGGAAGACGTGGTAGAAGAGGTGGTGGAAGATGTTGCGGAGGTAGCGGAAGAAGTGACGATGGAAGCTGAAGAGGCGGTGGAAGAAGTAGTTGCTGCTGCTGAAGACGTAGTGGAAGATGCTCCTGCTGCTGAAGAGGCTGCTCCGGAAGCTTCAGAAGAAGACGAAGAGAAGAAAGACGACTAAGCGCCTTCTTCATTCAAATACAAAAGGCGATGCCCGTATTGATGCGGGTGTCGCCTTTTTTGTTTTAGGTGGAGTGCCTTATTCTGCAGCGCACAACTGCCTTCTGATATCAGGAGTTATGGATCACCCCAACCAAGTACCATACTCCTGGCCCCTTGAACGATTCAAACACCAGGATCAAACTTTTCCCGTTTTTCCGGTATTCAGTGAAGATACAACCGGGGAACTTGCGCGCTATGGCCGCCGCGCTGAGCTTGAATTGCCCCGGAAAGGTAATTTCATTAAAATGGGGGCTGGTCGCTGTTATATAATCTTCGTCGTAAATGTAGGTTTTGTAATACTGTACAAACTTCGCTTCA
>CAYYJL010000471.1:701-1466 GCA_964472245.1 uncultured Ignavibacteriaceae bacterium
AACCGGAGTTGCGTCGGTTCCTGCTGCTTTTCCCCAGTTGTAGTTGACGGGGTTGAACAACAAATTGGCGAACGACTTTGGGGCAAATGCCTGACCGGCCGCTTCCAGGCTCAAGGGGAAAAAGTGAACGCCTTTTTCCGGGTGCGCGTATTTGGCGGCCAGGCGGTCGAAGGTGCCGCGTTTGAAATAAATCAATGCGTATTCGGCACGCAGCTTAATAATCTTCTCTGCATGACTCGGAGCAATCAAACTGGAAGGCCGGGCAGTTTCCGGCTTCGCGGGCATGCTGCTGGGAGATTCGGTGGCGGTGGGTGCCGGGAGGATATCTGTTGCAGTGTTGGTCTGTCCCGGTCCGGCGGCGAGAACAGGCTCGGACGCAGTGGTGGCCTTGGGTAGATTAGCCGGCGTTTTATTGGTGCGAAGGGCCAGCAACACCACTGCCAGGCACAACAGGCCGACAAGCGCCGATAAGATCAGGTTCCATAGGCGGTAGGCCCTCAGCGCCCGGACGATGTTCGCTTCCAGGCCTTCCAACGCCTCCTTGGCTTCAAATCGGTACAATCGGAGGTATTCGTGTACTTCTTGTAATTTGTCTGATTTTGCTCCCGAAGGTTCGGATTCTGCTTGCCAGGTAGTGGGCTTTTTTTCCGTTTCGCTGTGCATGATTTAGCAACTTTTGTGATAGCCGCACTAATTCTTCCACAGGTGGGCAGGCAAAAAGTGTACCTAAAGTTGGAGGGCACCGGCCAAAGTGCGCTTTGACAG
>CAYYJL010000471.1:1476-2957 GCA_964472245.1 uncultured Ignavibacteriaceae bacterium
ATCGAAGTATCCGGCGCTTCGCCATATAAAGCAACCGGACCGAAACTATCCAATTACGAACATAAACGCGGCAGGGGGATGGCGGCTGAATGGCGGAAATGTTCCTCCTTCCGGACTTTCCCTTTGAAGAGGCCTATCTATTTTTTGTATATAATTTCTATAAACATAATCCTACTTGCAATTCACAATTCCTCCGGGAGGTGGAAGCCGATAGTTCCGGCAATTTGATCCAATAAACCGCCACCATAACCCGCATCCGTTGGGGGGGACCAACAGCTTTGAAAAAAAAGAGAAAAAGATAGTGGTTAAGTGGTTGTGTACTTGTTGATGGGCCTTATTTGGAAAAAGCCAGGTAACCGATTTTTGAGGAGCCACACTAATTCTTCCGCAGCGAGGTGGGCAAAACTGTACCTGCTGTTTGCTGCTGGCGCGGATGCCAGCAGCGGCAAAAAAAGAGGCCTGATCAGATCGGCTTCGATAAAAATACAGGGCAATGGCGGATTGCAATCCGACATTGCCCTTTTTCATTATCCAGCATCTATGCAGGCGATTACGCGCTTGATCATGCTTGCTTGCATCCCCGCTGAAACTTTCCGGTTACTCCGAATGATGCCGGATGGCGCGTTCCTGCACGGGGCGGAGCGGGCAAAGATGGTAGCCTTCAACGGTATGCATCAACTGATTCCTAATAGTTGTCCGCGTAGTTGATGTGGCAAACCAGATCTTGGTGTTCTGAGAAATTGGCGTCTTCAAATATGAAGGTATTGCCACCGGGAAAGATAAATCCTTGCACTTTGTTTAGTTGGCTGTCCAACCTGGCTTCATATCCATTCAAATAGTTCTGGAAAATCCGGTTTCCTGCTTCTTTGTTGCCATTTATTGCATCATTAAATCCGCCAAGTTTAGTCAAAAGGTTGGTGAGGTCGTCTGAATGATCTTCAACGACAGTAGAGCCTTGGCGACTTGTCTTCAGTTTACCCTGATCGTCTACATTAATTCTATATACATCAATAACCTTACGACTTATGATATTTCCCTCGCCGGTAAGCGGGTCTGGCCCCGGGTCATATCTTACCCATACTATGGGACTGGCAATCACACATATCATAGATGCCCCATCTTTTGTTGTAAGATACACATCTACTTCCAATGTATACTTGATTCTAAGGCTAATGTCAGGTCGAGTAATACCGCCATCATCAGATTTTTCTTGGTCACTACTATAAGAAAAGTGGAGCACTTTATTCCACTGACAGCCCAGATAGCTTAGTGCATTTTCTTGATTGGTTGTTGTAAATCTATTATTTCCGCTACCGTCTCGCATATTAAAATCCCAATAGCTATTTAATCCACTCCAGTAACAAACAGGTTCTACCACCGAGCACACATTTGGAGTCAAAATTGGAGATAATGAGTTATTAAGAATATCAACAAAAACATCTCTCCGAATTGCCATAGAACCATCATATTCTGCAGAATCT
>CAYYJL010000472.1:0-2953 GCA_964472245.1 uncultured Ignavibacteriaceae bacterium
ATCTGCGGGAAATTTTCCCTAATAATATACTAATTCCGATCAGCGTAAATCCGCGTTGCGAAGCATCCGCCCTATCCGCGTGCCATTGTTCCGGTTGTGGAAAAATCTATAGAAAGGTATAAGAGGAAAAACTGGGAGCGTTATATATACTACAACACTCCCGCTTAAAATAATTATCGTAAATTTTTAGGAATCACAAACTTTAACCCGGACCATTTCTCGTCTATGGAAATAACCTTTATATCCACCATTTTATTGTCAATCCCGGCATCGCGGATTACATTTTCATCGAGATCTGATTTTATCCCCGAGCTCTTCTTCTGCCAGGCAATCCAAATCATCCCGTCAGATTTTATTGCCCCCTTCAGTTCAGGAAAAGTCTGTTTCAGAGTCTTTTTGTTTTCGCTGAAAAAAATAATCATATCATTCAGTTTCTTCAGCTTGGAATCTATATCCAGAGGATCCGGTAAATCCCCCAGATAATCATAAAATCGGTCAGGTGCATTCACCACGGAAACATTTTGTCCCGTTTTTATACCTAATTTATGAGGTAAAGTTTTTCCGGAATAACCTGTTGTCATAGTATTTTTTAGTAATTTTGTTTATAGTTCCGGCTATATTAACAATTAAGGAGTTTATTTCAAAATTGCCAAGGGTCAATTTATTTTGTCTTTTGTTCTGTATCACCCTGATAAGTGCAAAAATTTTTCCTCAGGGCTATATTTGTGCTGTCGGAGGGGGAAGTGAAGATTATGCCGATTGGAGTGATGCTCCTTACAGCTGGATAGTCCAAAAAGCAGACAGCGGCAAAATCATCATACTCGGCACCTCGTCTGCCTCAAGCTGGCTCCCTAATTATTTCCTCTCATTCGGTGCCGCCTCAGCGGTCAACATGACCATAAATTCCCGTTCGCTTGCTGATGCTCAAAGCACGTATAATGAGCTGAAAACAGCAAAAGCAATTTTTATCCGCGGGGGTGATCAGTGGAATTATATTAACTACTGGAAAGGCACCAAAACCGAAACTGCTATTATGGAAATTTTTCAGGCAGGCGGTGTTGTTGCCGGAACCAGTGCAGGGCTTGCCGTACTCGGCAGTGTGGATTTTTCCGCCCGTTACGGCTCCGTATATCCTGATAATGTACTTCAGAATCCTTTTGCTTCCTCAGTGGATCTTGAAACAAATTTTCTTAACCTGGTTCCCGGTACTTTGTTTGATTCACACTTTATAGAGCGCGGCCGTTCGGGACGTCTTATTGGTATGCTCTTAAAGGCAAAAGTTCAGCTTGGGCTGGATATACTGGGTGTAGGTGTGGATGATCATACCGCAATCTGCATAGATACAAACGGTATCGGCACAGTCATGGGCAGCGGGGCAGTTGCATTTTTTTATGCGGATGAACAAACACTCTACGATGTTAACGGCAGTTCATATATAATCAAGGGGCTCCGCTCTCATCAGCTGACCAACGGGTGGACTTTTTCTTTCCCCGCAAGGCATATAATTTCTTATCCAAATTCTGCGCAGTTGTTTACACCCGGTTCTGATTCCGCATATACCGGCGGGGATATCTCCTTCACCGGCAGCAATAACACAGCACAGTGGGATACATCACACATCACCAGATACCTTGCTACTGCTCCACATGGCACCAAAGCAATCCTCATGCAGGCAAATAACTCCGGCAATGTTCAGATAATTAAAAATCAACTGACAGCTAAAGGCATTCCCTTTCATGAGATATATATCAACGCTGCCTCCCTGGCCTCACTATCAGCTGCGGCACTGCTGCAGGAAGCCACAGGTATTATTATTGCAGCCGACTCGCTTCTCCCTTTAGAGCAGCTGCAGGATACTTCCAACCCCCTCGCAAGAACTTTCATGAGCAAAATCCGTCAGGAACGTGTCCCGGTTCTCTTTGCAGGCAAACCGGCCTCTGCAATGTCCCGAAGGTATGTGTATATCCCCGATAATGATATATACGCTTCCTGGCGCGGAAGAATGGCTCTCAGAAACGGATTTTCACTTTCCGGCAATATTCATGTGCAGCCGCAAACCCTGGATGAAGATGATTATTACGAAAACCGTGTTTCTGCCCTGCTCTGGGGCATGATGAGGGCAAGAAAAAATTTTGGTATATATCTCTCCAATAATGATATGCTCTCAATACGTCTCGAAGGAAAACAGCTCTATGGCTGGGGAAAATTTCCCTGGTTTATGGTGTCTGCCCGTGAGACTAACCGCATTGATTCCTCAGTGTACCGTGCTTCCGGCAGTGCAGGTCCCCGCCAGGTTGTGGCTATGGACAAACTACGGTACTGTGTCTCTAACCGTTCAGATCTGATATTCTCAATTCCTTCACAAAGTTTTTCCTCTTTGACTGATATTGAGGAAGAATTTTATTCCCTGTCTTCACCTGAATTTTACATTCACCCGGCATACCCGAATCCGTTCAATCCGTCAGTATCTATATCCGGCAAAGCACCCGGCGGAATTCCGGTAACATATGAAGTCTTTACTGTTTTGGGTGAGATGGTTGCCTCGGATATACTCCCTCCATCACACGATGGCACATTCCGGTTCACCGTTCATTTTTCGGAATATCCTGCACCCGCAGGTATTTATTTTTGCCGTGTTTCGGCAGGCAGATATTCTTCTACGCAAAAACTTATGCTGCTCAAATGAAACAATTCCTCACCGCTGCCAGTATAATGTGTATGATTATGATATTACTTCCTGTTATTTCAGTTTCCGGTGTACTATACGCCCAGCCGGCGCCTTCATTCTCAGATGAGATGTCCGATGCCGGTAAAACCTTCACCGGCTTATGGAATGAAACATTTTCACCCGGTAAAACAGGTATGCAGAATTATCTCATTTACACAGCCGCAACAACAGGAGCATATTTCCTTGATGAACAGGTGCGGATTTTCGCAAAGGCAAATCAGTCTG
>CAYYJL010000473.1:0-2949 GCA_964472245.1 uncultured Ignavibacteriaceae bacterium
AACCGCAGGGTTTTTTTTTATCAATTCATTGGCAGCATTAATAATTTCGTCTGACGAAGTTTTCCCCCAGTCGTTTACATGAAGTGCCGAAAAATTTTGCCCGTATCCTGTGGCACCTGATGGCTGCACTACATATACAAAATAGCCGTTTGCAGTCCACAGATTTTTTGGATAACGTCCCTCAAATTCTCGCGAAGTGGGGGAAGTGCCTCCGTAGTAAAAAACTATGCAGGGATACTTCTTTGATTTATCAAAGTCCACAGGGTAATAAAGCAAACCTTCAATAACAGTGCCGTCAGATTTGGTATAGTTGAGCGGCTCAGTCTTGGTTTGTTTATAATGCCGGGTCATATGAGGGGCAGGATCAAACAGTACTTCCGACTTACCCCCTTTATAAAGATATACTTTGTTATGGGTAACCGCGCCGGAACCTTGATAGAGTATGAGTCCGGAGGAAGAAACTTCTAAATCATTGATATAGTCAACAGCCAGTGGAACACGTTTATATACTCCGCTCTGTATATCCAGGATATTATAGAGCTGCAAGCTTCCTTCTTCAGCAATAATATGAAGAGTCTTGCCATCCGGGGCGGTTGAATAATCCTGAATTGCCGGATTATATTCCTTAGAGAGGGGTTTAACGCTTCCGGAAGCAATAGTATATAGATAAATCTGCGTATCGTATTCATTCGGAATCAGGGAACTATCAGTTTGGATACCGATTTCACCGAACATTGATGGTCCTCCAGCAAAAACGATACTGCCTTCATTAAAATACCGCGCACGATTGAACCAGTTAAATGATTTTATCGTATCAAGCACACCGGTTTTATAGTTATACTCCATACAGGTAGTAATGGAAAATGGACGCTGGGATAAATCTTCATCTGATACCGTGAGCAGCCATTTATTGCCCGATGGAGATATATCCTGAACAGAAACGCTTCTTTCAAAATCCATAACGGGCTGAAGGGACATTTTTGCAAAATCATAGATGTACAGAGCGTTTCTTGAACCGGACCACGGCCAGCGGTCATTGGGGCTGTTATAGCGTTTATAGTTTTTACTGCTTTCTTTTGCTCTGGTATCTTTAAGTATCAATATATAAGATTCGTCATCAGGCAGACGGAACCCGTTATAATCTTTAATTCCGGTTACGACCGGGCTGTTTTCACCGGTTACGACGTCAGCAATCCGGATGTTTGTTTCTGAGCCGTTTGATTCTGTGTACCAGTACTTTGCAGGATGTTTTTTACTCCAGGTAATTCTGCCTGAAGAAGAAGCTGCGTTATACAGTATCTGCTTTTTATCTGCTGTGCGGTAGATATACAGGGAGACATCATTCTTTTTTGTGTTATGGTTGTATGTATTCGTGCTGACTGCGGCATAGCTCCCATCTGTACTAAGAGAAATAGATGATATTTTTTCATCATCCAGTAATTCAAGGACAGTCTGCAGCTTTTCGGGACGGAGTGAAAGTTCTATATCCTCCTCAAATGCTTCATCAACCGAAAATTTTATTTTCAGTGATTTTTCTTTGTCTGTTTTGGCAGAGATAGTTCTGATAATTACCCGATGAACGCCGGTTGTCAGTTTAAGATCCTGGTCATAGGTAACCAGTGTATCGGGATTTCCTTTTTTTGAGGTAACCTTTTTAGCATCATCAATATATATGATAAGTGCTGCATCAGACTCTACCGATAGTTTTGCGGGTACAAAGGTTGAAGCGGTAATAAAAAACGAAAAATATTCTTCTATGGCTTCAGCGCTACCAGATGAACTCAGAGAAATCTTACCGTCAGAGGGAACCGAAAATTCCTTCCAGCTTTTTGTTACTATATTTTGAGGTTCACCCGTTACCGCATCAAGTGCTGCGGGGTCTATCATTTCATTTTGCAATATATAGAGGATTGCTTTCTCTTGACTCTTGCCGTCTTTTAATGCCGGCAGCTGAACCGGAAATGAAGCTGAACGCAATACCTTTTGGGGAAATTTTTCCGGCCCTGTTGGAAACAGAGCAATAGTAAGGGCAAATACCACGACAATGGTCAGAATCAGGGGAGAAGGTTTATGAAGCAAAATCATGCGTTCCTTTCATAGATACTATCTGTTAAACTTGTAATATTAAAAGTAAAATTATTAACCGAAGGGGGGATAACGGACTTCATTGAAACGGCAGCAAACAATTCCTCAGCAGATGAAAACTCTTTCAAGTAATAAATTTTTATACTGTTTTTATTTTTAACCATCCAGTTCATGCTTATCTTCAGCTTTTCAAGATCTTCTTCATTAGCAGCTACATTCCGCTGAATGGTACCGGCAAAATAATCATCAAGCGCTTCAAAAAAATCCGTCTCATTTGTGAGTATATAGTCTTTAATGAATACTCTGCCATTTAAAAATGTTATCATGTCCTTTTTGCCCGCCTCATTAACCACTATCAGAATGTTTGCCCTGTTAACGGGTTCTGAGAGCAGGGACGATTTTTGAATTTGTGCCAGCATTAATTCCACAACGGTTTTAATATTGCCGGCTTCCTCAAATTTCAATGCCTCTGCAAGCCGTTTCATTTTCTGAAGTAATTCGTTAAGGCGTGATGTATCCTTACCCTCCAGAAATTCAAAGACCTGCCTAATTTCTTCATTATATATGCCGGTTTCCTTATTTTCACAAGGAGCAGTACATCGGTCAATATCAGCCAGGTAACATCTCCGTTTCTTGCTGAATTCCTTATCGTTGCACTCTCTCATGCGGAAAGCTTTATCAATGACTGTGAGAACCTGTTCCGCCTTTCTGCGGGAAATGAACATTCCAAAATAATCGTTTCCATCCAAACTCAGTTTGTTGACAATCTCGGGACGGGGAAACATCGTGTCATTCTTGAAGCGAAGGTAATATTTATTACCATAGGATTTGAGCATAACATTATGTTTTGGCTTCAGATTTTTA
>CAYYJL010000474.1:0-2929 GCA_964472245.1 uncultured Ignavibacteriaceae bacterium
GAATTACCGCCGGTTTTTCCCGCAAGGATAAACACCTGACCGTGCTCCTGCATCAGCGTTTCAGCAGCGGCACTATCAGATTGTTTAACACTGATAATAACGCGGGACTGGCTTTCAGAAAAGAGTGCAAAATCCTCCCGTCCCTCAAACGGAATATACACCTCTGCCCCGATGGGTTTCTCTCTGTTTTGAATGCAGCACTCTGCCATGGCTGTAAGAACGCCGCCGTCGGATATATCATGTGCAGAAACTACATATCCCTTCCGTATCAGTGCGAGCAGTGCAGTATGCAGCTTTTTTTCGACCGCAAGATCAAGGGCAGGAGCATCTCCGGCAACTTTGCCGTATACCTGTTTTAAGTATTCACTGCCGCCAATTTCATTGTAGTTGGTTCCAAGTATATATATTGCATCCCCTTCGCTCTTGAAATAGGAGGAAGTAATATGCCGCTGGCTTTCAATCAAGCCGAGCATACCGATGGTAGGCGTGGGATAAACGGAGCTGTCCGGAGACTCATTATAAAAACTGACGTTGCCGCCGGTAACAGGCGTATCAAAATACCTGCACGCCTCTCCCATACCCGCAATTGCCTCAGTAAACTGCCAGTACATTTCCGGTTTATAGGGATTTCCAAAATTAAGGCAGTTGGTAATTGCTAATGGTGTGGCACCGGTGCAGACAACATTCCTTGCTGATTCTGCAACTGCAATCATCGTTCCGCGGCGGGGATTCAAATAGACATACCTGCCGTTGCAGTCTGTTTTAACCGCCAGTGCTTTATCTGTCCCCTTGATATATACAACGGACGCATCACAACCCGGACCCACAACCGTATTGGTCTGCACCATGGAATCATACTGCCGGTACACCCATTCTTTGGAGGCGATATTTGGTGAGCCGATCAGTTTTTTAAGGGATGTGCTTATATCTGCCTCAGGAAGAGAAGCAAAATCGAATTGCCGGGCAGCATGTATATATGCCGGCTCCCTGGTTTCCCGGATATATACGGGTGCTCCGCCGCCGAGTACCAAATCAAAGGGTGGTACTTCTGCTTTCAGTTCGCCCTGATAGGTGATTCGTAATTTTTTATCCCCCGTAACGTGCCCTATCTGCGCGCAGTGGAGGTCCCATTTGTCAAATACTTCACTGATTTCTTTTTCCAGCCCTTTTTTTCCGATAACGAGCATACGCTCCTGGCTTTCGGAAAGCATGATTTCGTACGCTGACATCTGTTTTTCACGCAACGGTACTTTATCCAAATCTATAACCATACCGGACTCCCCTTTTGCGCTCATCTCTGTGGTTGAGCAGCTGATACCCGCCGCACCCATATCCTGAATGCCGACAACCAGCCCTTTGGCAATAACTTCCAGTGTTGCTTCAAGCAGCAGTTTTTCGGTAAAAGGGTCGCCCACTTGCACCGAAGGTCTTTTAGCTTCTGATTCCTCAGAAATTTCCTCAGAGGCAAAAGTAGCCCCGTGAATTCCGTCCCGTCCCGTAGAAGAACCAACAATAAATACCGGATTTCCTTCACCCTCAGCTGTTGCAGAAACCGTTTCACCCACCTTTACGATGCCCACTGCCATAGCGTTAACCAGAGGATTACCTTTGTAACAATCTTCAAAATAAATTTCCCCGCCGATAGTAGGAACGCCAAAACTGTTGCCGTAGTCCCCTATTCCTTTAACCACACCCTCAAAAAGATAGCGTGTCCGCGCATCGGTCAATTCTCCAAACCGGAGGGAGTTAAGGCAGGCGATTGGCCGCGCTCCCATGGTAAAAATGTCGCGTAAAATTCCGCCCACCCCCGTTGCTGCCCCTTGATATGGCTCCACGGCTGAAGGGTGATTATGGCTTTCAATCTTAAATGCTATCGCAAGCCCGTCACCAATGTCAACCAGCCCGGCATTTTCATCACCGGCGCCCACCAGCAGTCTGCCCCCGCTGCGCGGGAGAGTTTTCAATTGTACTATGGAGTTTTTGTAGCTGCAATGTTCTGACCACATCACGCTGAAAATTCCGAGTTCAGTAAGTGAGGGTAATCGTCCTAGAATTTTCTGAATTTTTGCAAACTCTTCTTCATTAATGCCATGCTGTTGTGCAAGTTCCGGGGTAACTTTCGGTTCTGTCATGAATCTCTGGAAAAATTAATAAAATCTCCCCCAAAGATACGGATTCTTACGGAGTTCGTTAAAATCAGGGTACAAAATGTTATCGAGAGCATTTAAGCCAAAGATGCCACGTTTGCCGCGAGTTTTACTATGAATTCCGCGCTCTTCTGCGAAATCTGCGGGAAAGATTGACCCCATGAATCAGGAATAAACACGAATAACAGGATTCAACACGATTTACACGATTACGGAGGTGAAGTGTTTTGGGTTTGGCAGGTTCCTCGTTAAAAATAATCTGACGACTTTGAATTCTCCCCTTTGCGACCTCCGGGATTCCTCTTTGCGTCCATTGCGTTTTTCTCCGAAAGAGGTTTCCCGCAGCCCTTCTATAATCCTGTCACGCCTTCAGCGTTTTAAAGTATTGTTTCAGGTGTTTTCCATAATACTGCCAACCCTTCAGGTTTTGCTTGGAGGACTCCGTGTTTTCCTCAGTGGCTTTGCTCCGCAAGAGGTTTCCCGCCGATCACGCGGATTCACGCAGAAAATATATACGTCTTTCCCTTTGCGGCCTTTGCGAGTTTCTTGGCGTCTTTGCGTTTACTCCGGAAAAAGGTTCACGTTAAAGATATATATGCAATTTCGTACGTCAGCGCTGCTTTATAATCCTGTCACCCGTTCCGGGTTTATATATATAGGAATTTCCATTTTCTATAATCCTGTCAAACCTTCGGTTTTTCTTGGTGGACTCCGTGTTTTAGCTCCGGAAGAGGTTTCATATTAAAAGATATATATGCAATTTCGTACCTCAGCTCCTTTCT
>CAYYJL010000475.1:0-2909 GCA_964472245.1 uncultured Ignavibacteriaceae bacterium
CCACTGTCCGTTAATCGCAACCGTGTGGTTAACCTGCGCGGTGGAAAGGGCTAAAGAAGGGGCGAGGTTTTCGCCATCCTTAGATGGGACCATTTTCCTGACAACATGTTTAAATGAAGTTTCGCCGTTTGCTCCGGGAGGTGAATTATATGTAATTTCATCCTCAACGATAAGCGTATGTAAAGTCAGCCGGTTAAAATTAATGCCTGCCGAGTCGGTATTGTTCAGGTTTATCTTAATATATAAATTTCCTCCTGCAGAAGAATCAGAAACGGAAAGCGTAAACTTTGCCCCTCCGGCCAATGCTGTATTAATAGCAGCTTTGATAGAATTGGAGTCAGATGCAACAGGGGATGTATTCCCATTTACAAAAATTGTCGGGGTGGATATTATGGAATAATAAGACATCCTTCCGTCAAAATCCGGTTTAGAGTGAAGATAGTGCGGATCTTGAGGAGAAGGGAAATTGGAAGAATATTTAACAATTATAAGCTGTTCGTTCGTAAAACCTGAAGTGTGTAAGGAGTTGAGTATACGGTTAGTTGTTACACATGGAATACAGCTTACATTAGAAAACTCTTCTAATATCACCGTATTACTTAATACAGCCGCATTCATATTCAGATACACTGAAACCAATGAGTCCTTCATAAGAAATGCCTGGACTACTGATGGGAGATACCCTGTTTTTTGCAGAAGTATATTTACCGTTCCCGTCGGGGCTGTCACGGTATCCGGAGTAAGTTTTCCTGTAAAGGTTCCATTTATATATATATCTGCACCGTTAATGTTTGAAGAAACAAACACTTTACCTGTGGATACATCGGGTAACGGATTTTCAGGCGGATGGGTGGAACAACCGATGTAGATGATGCCTGATATTATTAAAAGCAGATAACGCATCTTTTATATTTTAAATAATTTGATGATTGTAAGCGCGCCCGGCAACAGGCATCGCCCATTAAATTAAGTAAGTTATTAACAATTAACTTGTTAATTTACGGAGAAATATGCAGTTTTTGTTCAATAAGAGAACTCATTAATCATTTTTTTAAGTATTCCTCATGAAGCAGATAACGCCGGCAGAAAAACTATTACACGAAATCCTGGGTTGCTCAGAATGTGCAGCACATTTGCCGCTTGGACCGAGACCCGTTTTACAATTTAGCACGAACAGCAAAATTCTGATTATCGGTCAGGCCCCGGGGAAAAGTGTACACGAAACGGGAATCGCCTGGAATGATAAAAGCGGTGATAATCTTCGAAGCTGGCTGGGTGTAACCCGGGAAGAGTTTTATTCTCCCGATTATTTTGCGCTTGTGCCTATGGGATTCTGTTATCCGGGTAAGGGGAAAAATGGTGATTTACCTCCAAGACCGGAATGTGCACCTTTATGGCATAACAAAATTATGACACTCTTGCAGAATGTTCAAATCACAATTTTGATTGGTCAATTTTCACAGAAATACCATTTGGGTAGCGATGGCAGAGAATCCCTCACTGAAAATATCCGGCAATTCCGCCAGTTTCTTCCCCGGTATTTTCTACTTCCGCACCCTTCTCCAAGGAATAATATTTGGCAGGCAAAACATCCATGGTTTAAAAAAGATGTTATACCTGAATTACAAAACCTTATAGCAAGATATATCAGAAAGAAGAAATGAATGGAAGGGAATACAGAAAGCATAAATGTGAGCGGAAAGGGTGGGATTCGAACCCACGGTACGGTCTCCCGCACACCCGCTTTCCAGGCGAGCCAGTTCAGCCACTCCTGCACCTTTCCGTTCTAAGAGCTGAAATAAAAACAGACTTTAAATATAGGGAAAATTCTTTAAAATATCCGTAAATTTGTCGCTGAGATAAACAAATTTCTCATTCACCAAAAATTTCGGAGAGATGCCAGAGCGGTTGAATGGGGCGGTCTCGAAAACCGTTGTGCCCGTCAGGGTACCCAGGGTTCGAATCCCTGTCTCTCCGCAACCTATTCCCTATAACTAGCAAATTGCAGAACCTCAAACAATATTCAGAGCATTTTAAGCCGACTATTCAGTTAGCCATTCCGGTTATTATCGGGCAGGTTGGTCACGTTATGATGGGGGTAATAGATAACGCTATGGTTGGCAGAGTGGGTCCTGTACCGCTTGCTGCAGCATCAATTGCCAACGGCCTGTTTTTTGCTTTTATGGTTATCGGCATTGGCCTTTCCTATGCAATTTCTCCTTTAACTGCGATTGCGAGCGGAGCGCAGGACGAAGATGGCTGCAGCCGGATTTATAAGCAATCTTTTTATATAACTGCCGTTTCGGGAATAGTCCTTTGGCTCACTGTATTTTTTGCTGCTAATATTATTACCTTGCTCAATCAGCCGGAAGAAGTTAAAAATCTTGCTATACCATATCTGAAAATCCTCTCCTTTACAATGATTCCCATGATGTATTTTCAGCAGAACCGCCAGTTTATTGAGGGGCTTTCTGTAATGAGGCCGGCTATGATTATTACCATTGTTGCCAACGGGGTCAATGCTTTCGCGAATTGGGTGTTTATATACGGTAATCTTGGTGTTCCGGCTTACGGGCTTGGTGGTGCAGGATATGCTACCTTTCTTTCCAGAACCTTTATGGCAATAACTCTTGCTGTATTTATATATAAAGCAAAGATATTCAGGAAGTTTGACCTGAATCCGTTTCCGTTCAGGTTTGAAAAGGCGGTGAGCTCAAAAATTTTCCGGCTTGGTGCCGGCAGTGCCTCACAATATTTCTTTGAAGTTACTGCATTTTGGTTCGCTGCTGTCATGGTTGGCTGGCTTGGTGCTGTTCCGCTGGCATCGCACCAGATTGCGATCAGTGTTGCTGCAGTAACATACATGATATCGGTGGGAATTTCGACTGCTGCATCTATCAGGGTTGGAA
>CAYYJL010000476.1:0-2904 GCA_964472245.1 uncultured Ignavibacteriaceae bacterium
TGCGTTTTCCCTTTGCGTCCTTGCGTTAAAATTTCCGTGAAATATCCGCCTCCTCCTCCGTGATCTTTGTGCCCTCACCGTGACCTCTGTGGTTCCTCAAACTGCTGACTTTCTGCTACCTATCCATGACAAGCGTACATCTTCTGTAACTCACCTGAATTCCTGATTTATGTAATTTTGCAATTGAATTGCAAATCTGCATAATTCTGCTCCACCTCACATCCGCTTGCTGAATTTTCTTTAATTTTCTGAAACAAATTCAACTTTGCTGTTGTTACAGCAGATATCAAAATATCAGAAAGATCATTGCATGTATTTGACCAATAAACCTGTTTGCACCATAGTCGGAGCCGGTCCCGGCATAGGCACAGCCGTAGCCCGCCGCTTTGGCAAGGAGGGCTTCCGTATAGCACTCATCGCCCGCCGGCAAAATGAACTGAATATCTATCAAAAAGAGCTTGAGGGGCTGAATATAGATGCTCACTCTTTCACAGGGGATGCCGGAAATTTTGACTCCCTCACCAATGCCTTTTCAAAAGTAAACGATAGACTGGGTGATACTCATGTACTTATTTATAATGCGGCAGTACTTCGTCCCGGTATGCCATCGGATGATTCTCCCGCAAGATTCCTGGAGGATTTTAAGGTAAACGTAGGCGGCGCTCTGCAATCGGCTCAGCTTGTACTTCCAGCTATGAAAGAAGCAAAAAAAGGAACTATCATTTTCACCGGCGGGGGGCTTTCTCTTGACCCCATTCCACAATACGCATCTTCGGCAGTCGGCAAGGCAGGGCTCCGTAGTTTAACCTATTCGCTTGCAGGTGAATCATTCAAACACAACATTCACGTTGCCACGGTTACCGTCTGCGGTTTGGTAAAACCCGGAACCAAATTTGACCCGGATCTTATCGCGCAAGAGTATTGGAATCTCCATCTCCAGCCCAAAAGCAGCTGGCAGAAAGAAATAATCTACAAATAATCTGTACCGGCGGCCGGTATATATCAGCCGCCGTTACTAAACTTTACGCTGCTTCAGGTTTGCGGTTGTAATACCACTTCAGAATTAAAAATCCTGCAAGTCCGCTCAGAAATGAAGCGGTAAAAATTGCGATCTTGGAATAATCCAGCAATGTTTCGCTGCCGGGGAAAGCAAGACCCGCAATAAATAAACTCATGGTAAAACCGATTCCTGCAAGCCAGCTGACCCCATATATACTTTTAATGCTCATGCCGGCCGGCAGCTCAGCCCACTTCAATTTTACCGTAACCCAGCTGAACAGGGTTATACCAATCTGCTTTCCTAAAATCAAGCCGGCAGCAATTCCCAGGGATACCGGTGTCAGCAATATCTCTCCGATGGAACCGGCAATTGTAACTCCTGCATTGGCAAACGCAAAAACAGGCATAATAAAAAATGCAACCCACGGATGAAGCCCGTGTTCATACTTCTTGAGCAAAGGATTAATCGGTATTACTGTTGCAAGCAGAACTCCTGCAATAGTAGCATGCACACCGGATTTTAACACAGCAGTCCACAATATCAAGCCGAAGAACAGATAAAATCCAGTGCTCTGAATATTTTTTCTCCCGCCCGTAAAAAGAATTATATATGAAATCACAGCAACAGCAATTGCAGTCATGGATATACTCTCCGTATAAAAGAAAGCTATCACCAGCACTGCACCAAGGTCATCCACAATAGCCAGCGCAGTTAAAAACACTTTGAGTGCTAAGGGAACTTTATTACCCAGTAAACTTAATATACCAAGTGCAAAAGCTATATCGGTAGCCATCGGAATTCCCCATCCTGCTGCTGCATCTCCACCGCTATTAAAAAAATTAAAAATCAGTGCAGGAACAACCATACCTCCCAATGCCGCAGCTGCCGGAAGCATCGCCTTCCTGACAGAAGATAATTCCCCTTCAAACAATTCCCGTTTAATTTCCAGCCCTACTACAAAAAAGAAAACCGCCATCAAACCGTCATTTACCCACAGCAGCAGCGGCTTAGAGATTTGGAAAAAATCAAACCCCACAGTAAACTTGAGTGCAAACAGAGCAAAATACTGCTCCGCATATGCTGAGTTAGCCAGCACCAATGCAATAGCGGCGCAGAGCAGCAGTATAATTCCTCCGGAAGATTCCACTTTCATGAATGAAATAACCGGATCTACTATCACCTTCTGTATTTTTTTTCGTACTTTTGTTGGCATCTTTACTCCAATTTTGCGTAATTCCTCAATATACTAAATAAATAAAATTTTATGAAGATTAGTTCACTCATCGCCCGCTTTTTTGCTGTTTATATCGTGTCAATCCAATTTTTATTCCCGCAAAACTGGGAAAAAGTTGATTCCGTGTTCAACCCCTCAGGTGTTTATGCTTTCAGCTTTGCTTCCCCCTCCTTTGCGGATATGAACGGGGACGGCAAAATGGATTTATTTGTCGGCAACACCTCCGGCAAGGCACATTTCTTTTTTAATACATCCCCTTCCGGGATAACCAAGTTTGCCTTTAATGATTCACTTCTGGCATCAATATATACGCAGAGCATCGGCACCAATGCTTACTATCCCGTACCTGCCGACCTTAACGGCGATGGCAAAATGGATTTAGTCATCGGCGGATATAACGGATTCCTTTACTATTATAACCACGTGGACTCCCACTGGACGGTCTGGAACAAAATCGATTCCGTTTTTGCCGGAGTTAACCCCCTGATCGGTACCGACGCAAAACCTGTCTTTGTTGATATAGATAACGATGGCGACCTCGATCTCTATGCCGGTATCGGTGAGTCCCTCTTTGGCGGACCTACCGCCGGTATAACCATCGGTTTCAGGAATACAGGCAGCGACTCAATTCCCGTATTCACACAGGATAACACCATGACCACCGGAATTC
>CAYYJL010000477.1:0-2902 GCA_964472245.1 uncultured Ignavibacteriaceae bacterium
TTTTGCTGCGTTCCACCTTCTGTATGATATGTACAAGAACAATAACTTAAAGCATGTTGCTGCTTTGATGAGTGTATTATTGTTTTTCTTATTTTCAGGTTCTATTGCGGAGCAGCTTTCCGTTAGAAACTCAACGGTTAAAAATGCTGCATTGCTTGCAGTTACCTTTGAGGAATCTGTCAAGGAACTGGAAAAGAAAACTGCATCAGCTGCAGGTCTTACGGGAGAAGAAATTTTTGTTCAGAAATGCAGTGCGTGCCATAAATATGATGTAAAAGTTGTTGGCCCTCCGTATAAAGAAACACTTCCAAAGTATGAAGGTAACGTCTCTAAACTGATTGAGTTTATTAAAAACCCGGTCAAGATTGATGCAGCATATCCGCCGATGCCAAATCAGGGCTTAAAACCTGCTGAAGTAAAAGCAATAGCCAAGTACATCATGGAAGAGTACAAAAAATACTAATTTTGAAAGGCCGTCAGATTGACGGCTTTTTTTTTGTGGTGAAACAGCCAGAATTTCATTTTATTAGTCGGAAAGATTATTTATTTTTTATTAAGCATTTCGTGTGAAGTGCATTTTTATATGATGAAAGAGGAAATATGAAAGCAGATATCGGACTCATCGGAATCGGTGTAATGGGAGAAAATCTTGTGCTTAACATGGAAAGTAAAGGATTTTCAGTAGCAGTATTTGATATTTCAAAAGAAAAGGTTGACAAGTTCGTAAACGGGAGAGCAAAAGCTAAGAAAATAATCGGGTGTTATTCACAGGCAGAACTTGCAGACTCCCTTTCATCCCCAAGAATAGTAATGATGATGGTGCAGGCGGGCAAAGCAGTTGACAGTGTCATCGAAGGAATGCTGCCTCATTTGTCAAAAGGAGATATCATGATTGACGGGGGTAACACTCATTTTCCCGATACTACCCGCAGAGTTCAGTATCTGGCAGAAAAAGGAATCCATTTTGTTGGCAGCGGTGTTTCAGGTGGTGAAGAGGGAGCATTAAACGGTCCTTCTATTATGCCGGGTGGGGCAAAAGAGGCATGGCCGGCTGTTAAACCGATATTCCAGGCGATTGCGGCAAAAGTTGATAACGGAGTTCCTTGCTGCGACTGGATTGGTGAGGAAGGTGCAGGCCACTTTGTCAAAATGGTGCATAATGGCATTGAATATGGCGATATGCAGCTTATTTGCGAAACATACCATATTATGCGTGAATACCTGGGAATGACTCCGGACGAGATGCATAAAGTATTCAAAACCTGGAATGATGGGGAACTCAATAGCTATTTAATTGAAATCACACGCGATATTCTTGCGTTTAAGGATGAGGATGGCTCGCCTTTAGTTGACAAAATTCTGGATAAAGCAGGACAAAAGGGAACCGGGAAGTGGACTGTTTTTTCGGCACTCGAAAATGCAGTACCGTTGACCCTGATTACAGAATCAGTTTATGCGAGAGTACTTTCTTCACTGAAATCACAACGGGTGAAAGCAGCCCCCATGCTCGCCGGTCCGGTTGAAAAGTTTACAGGGAATAAAGAAGAGTTTATCCAGCACCTTGGCTCAGCTCTTTATGCTGCAAAGATTATCTCCTATACTCAAGGGTATGATCTGATGCGTGCCCAGGCATCTGAGTTCAAATGGTCATTAAATTATGGCGGAATTGCTCTTATGTGGCGCGGCGGATGTATCATCCGGTCTGCCTTCCTTGGTAAGATCAAAGAGGCGTATGATGTTAACCCTGATCTAACCAATCTGTTGCTGGATCCGTTTTTTAATGAAAAAATAAACGGAACTGAATCTTCACTCAGATTCATTGTAAAGAATGCGGTTGGGGCGGGAATCCCGGTTCCTTGTCTTTCGGCGGGATTGGCTTACTATGACAGTTATCGTTGTGCCAGTTTACCTGCAAATCTGCTTCAGGCGCAGCGTGATTATTTTGGTGCACATCAATATGAAAGGACAGATAAACCTGCAGGAGAGTATTTCCACACCAATTGGACAGGCCGGGGCGGGGATACTGCCTCATCGGTGTACAGTGCTTAATGTGGATACTACTTGTAAAAAAGCTGAATTGTAGCTATATTTAAAGTCTTGTAATTTTCAGCTACGGAGAGATGGGTGAGTGGCTGAAACCAACGGTTTGCTAAACCGTCGTAGGGTGTAAAGCTCTACCGAGGGTTCGAATCCCTCTCTCTCCGCCATAAGTGCCTTTCTTGCTCAATAAGAAAGGCATTTTAGTTTTAAAGCTCAAAAGAACATTCTATATACCACGCGGAAGGATCTGCCCGGTTCAGGTAGTATGGCTTTAACACGGGAGAGGTGATTTCTAAATTCCTTATTAAAAATATTATCCGCATTCAGACTGAAATTGTGTATCAGATGAGATTGTATATAGGAATATTGGATAAAAAAATCGTGTACACCGTATCCGGGTGTAGGAAATTCATATATATCTGTTTTGTTCTGAGCCATTGCCAGGGTTGAACGAATGCCTAATGAAACACCTGAAAAAGCTGCTGAAATTGTCGTAATATTCTTAAGTGGTGGTATGGATGGCATTGGCGAGCCGCCGGAAAATTCGCCATAGGTGAGGGAACTTACATTGGAGATTTTAATTCCAACGGGGAATTCCGCCTCCGCCTGAAATTCACCTCCGAATAATCTGACTTTCTCTCCGGTGGTTTCATAAACGGGGAGTAAGGTGGCAAAATTAATCTTGCCATTATTTCTGGGCAGAAGAAAATTTTCTAATATATTGAAGTAAACATTCCCCCGCAGCGATAAACTTTCCGTTGTATATCCGCTGAATAGTTCAATGCCGTACCCATTTTCAGGTTTTAAGTCGGGGTTTCCGGTTTCGTACGAATATGCAGCTAAATGAGGTCCTGCTGAATAT
>CAYYJL010000478.1:0-2900 GCA_964472245.1 uncultured Ignavibacteriaceae bacterium
AATGATTCAAACGGAAGTTTCAGCTGCATCAGTTCATTCAGTGTAAGCAGTGTGGAAGCCGCATCTGAACTGCCGCCACCCAATCCGGCTCCTGTTGGAATTTTCTTTTCCAGGTGTATATGAACATTTATTTTCTTGCCGCTGTATTCTTCCAGTTTTTTTACTGCACGGACGATGAGATTGTCTTCAGGTGTCGGGGTAAGTTCAGGCATATCAGAGCTGAAAACAAAATTTTCAGAACGGTTGAAGTGCAGTATATCAGAAAGCTCAATGGGGTAAAAGATCGTTTCAATATCATGAAATCCATCGACCCTTTTGGCAACAACGTTTAATCCCAGATTTATTTTTGCTCTGGCTCTTTTATACAGCTTGCCCACTTATTCCGCGCCGGTAAATGCAGGATTAAGTTTTCTTCCTTCCATCGATTGCTTTCGTAGTAACTAACTGTCTCGGAAACAATTCGGTCAAGGTCAATCATTTTAATACATTCCAGGTCATAGGGGCACTTCTTTTTCCAACAGGGGGAGCAGAATAAATCTTCCTGAAAAAGTTTTACACCCCTGCCGTAGAGGTCAATCTCAGTCCAGCAGCTCAAACCAAACCAGGCAATTACATATTTTTTCAGACCGATGGCCAGGTGCATGCCGAACGAGTCCCCCGTAATAACAACATCAGCAAGATTCTCGTACAAGATTCCTTTGCGCAGACCGTGTGTGGTTGGGGTGCTGAGAATCTTATCTCCGAACGGAGCAGCAATCTGCATATTTCTTTCGGTATCTTCCGGTCCGCCAAAAAGTGCAATCTTTATACCGGGGTGCTTCAGAAAACTGTATATAAGATTCTGATGCTGTTCAACAGTCATTTTCTTGTTGGGGAATAACTCGGAGCATCCTGTGTTAAAGCCGACAACAAAATCATCAGCTGTAATCCGGACTTTTTCACGGTAATCAAGAAAATATTTGCTTTCGTCTGCTGAGAGATTTAATATATACTCATCGTTCTTATAAACAATTTCAAAAGTTTCAGCAAGATAGTCCTGTCCTGTACGCTGATTTACCCTGAACTTAAAATGGTCATCCATACCAAGCCGGAAATTGTAGTCTGCTCCCTTATTTAACGGGATAACTTTTCCCGTATCACTCATCCCGAAACCGAGTTTGTGTTTTGCCGACACCATATTGATTATTGAACAAGAGGTAACGGATTTATCTGAGCAGAGAGCGTAGTCAAATTGCATCTGACTTAATATAGCTAACGACTCAAAATCATACGGCAGCACTTTGTCTATCAATGGATTGTTATGCAGAAGAGGGGCAGCCACTTTCATTGTTATCCAATAAATCGTGGATTCAGGAAATTTTCTCTTCAATCCCGGCAGCTGTGCAGTTGTCATTAAAACATCTCCCATTGCATCAAGGTTGATGACTAATATTTTTGTTCCCATAGGACCATGTTCTTTGCATCCATCCTGCCAGCAATTATGATCGGGAAAGCAGGGCTTATATCCTGAAAATCTTTTACAGTTTAATACGTTGTTATCCATTTATATATTTCCGGAGAAAAGGTTCAAATTTCTTAATAACATCATCATACTCCATATTGGCAAGTGTCGGCTCCTGCGTTACCACTGCGTCAAAATCTGAGCCGTAAGGCGTCCATATCATATCAGTGGTGTTATACTGCACGTAGAGTCCGAATACGGGTTTCGCAAACATAGAAGCCAGATGTACGGTTGCTGTATCGGGAGAAAACAGCAGGTCAATATAATTAAATATCGCGGCAAAATCGGTAAAACTGTCGGTCAGTAGAATCCGGGAGGAATCTTCCATTATTTCGCGGGTAAAATCCCTTTCCGCAGCCCCTGCAGTCAGCAAAACCTGAACTCCTTGAGCGTGAAGAAATTGGACAAGCTTTTTATACCGCTCAGTTCCCCAGTATCTTGCAGGGTTTCCGGCAGAGATGTTGACGAGAACCCGCAGGCCGCTTCCCGGTGCGGCATCCCTTATTCGCTGTTCCGCGTTCCGGTATGCCTGCTGACTGATATTCAGGAAAATTTTTAACTGTTGCTCAGATGGATTAATACCGAATGGTGTCAAAAGACCGGCAGCACGCTCAATCACGTGAAACTGCGCAGGATTCTTTTTATCAACAACATGAGAGTAAATTGGCTCACTCTTTTTTTGCAGGGCTATTTTTACCGGGATGTTAAGCCGGCCTGCCAGCATGGTCACAGTATTGGAAACATCATCATGCAAATCCACAAGGATATCAAATTCCATTGCCTGCAGTTCCCGGAATAGTTTCCCTCTACCGGCAAGACTTTTTTCAAATACATATACGCCGCTGACATAAGGACTGCCGCTGAAGACAAAATGATTCTTTTTATCTGCCAGTATATACAACTGAGCACCGGTTTTTTCTTTCAATATGGAAATAAGCGGTGTTGTGACCAAAGCGTCACCGATTTTGTTCAGGCGGATGAGTAGTATTTTACTGATGCTGTCAACTTTGAATGGAAAGTTCTTAATCCCTGCAGCATGTTTGGCAATGAACCGTTCAAGCAGAAAGTTTTTTACGGTTCTTTCTATTTTCTTGAGGAATTCAGCCATTATTTGCCTGCATCATCTCAACAAACCTGTTATATACTGCATCCGCCGGCAGCTGGCGGAAACACTCGTGCTGCTTAGGACAGACCAACAAATTACAGGTAATGCAATCCAAATCCTGAAGGTGTATATATCGGTTCTTAGTACCGTAAGGACCCTGAAGTTTTGGATCGGTCGGACCGAATAAACCCAGCACAGGTGTGCCTACCGCGGAAGCAATATGCATCGGGCCGCTGTCATTAGCCAGGACACCATTACATTTTTTTATCAGGGCACCAAGTTGTGTAATGGTTG
>CAYYJL010000479.1:0-2897 GCA_964472245.1 uncultured Ignavibacteriaceae bacterium
GATTTTCTTCTGCACTTATTGCCATAATAATGGCTACTTTTATTTCTCGCTTACTCGCTGGTAAAAGTGTAATATCATTCACCGCTCCAATCGTCCCGTCGTAGTCTCCAAGAATATGAGCATACCTCTTAAGTATGTAATTCATCTTTTCTATTTTTTCTTGTTGCTCTTTGTTCATCGATCCTCCTCATGAATTTAACATTTTACCTATATATTAACAAGGATTGCCAAAAACTTACAAAACTTTCTCTTCCCTACAAATCCCATTCCCTGCCATTTCCAGCCCCTCAATTCTCAACTCTCACCTCTCACCTTTCCCCCTTACTTCCCTCTGAATATCTCCGTTAGCAGCATGATGCCGAGGGTTTTTTCGTCGTCGGCGGAGGTTTTTACGCGGAGCTCAGTTTGGTAGAGCGCTTCAGTTATCCGGTATAAATCCTGCGGGGAAAACTGCCGCACTGCCATTCTGTATTCATCCAGAAAATATTTGTTGGCACCGATTTTACGGGCTATGGCATCCTCGGAGTAATCCTCTTTCTGCATCAGCGGTATCAGCGCAAGATTAAAAAAGTAACGGTTCAGCATGAACAGGGTGGGGAGAATACTGCCCGCCTGTGTAATAAGGAAATCCATAATCAGAAAGGCATTTTTCTTTTCCTTTTTGGCAATGGCGCGGTAAAGGTCAAAGACCGTGTATTCCTTGGTTCTATCGGAAAGGAGCTGCACCAGGTCAGAGGTGATCTGCGTTTCATCTTTCAGGAAGGTAATCATTTTTTCCAGCTGATTGCCCAGCAGGGTTTTATCGTTGCCCGTTATATCCAGAAGCAGCTGTGCATCCTGCCGGGATATCTGTTTCCCTTTGCCGGTGACAAACTCCTCTATCCACGGTATCAGCTGGCTGGAGTAACTTTCCTTTGCTTCATACAATATACCTGCTTCAACGGCTTTTTTTAAGCTCCCTTTTTCGGCATCCTTTTTATCTCCCGTATATATCAGTGCAAGGACTGTTTCCGGAGAGGGATTTTCCGCATAGGTCAGCAGCAGCATACGCTCCGCATCGGGGATTGCGTCAAACTCCTTCACCAATATATATTTCTTTCCTCCGCCAAACGGATATGCCTGCGCGGAAGAGAGTATATCTCTAATGCCAGTCTGTGAGGCGTAATACACCTCGCGGTCAAAATCAGATTCTATCTGCTTCTCAACCAGCTTCTGCAGCTGCTCAACAAATTTGTTAATGGTATAGGTATCCTGCCCGAACAGCAGATATATCGGCTGCAGCACCCCCTTTTTTACTTCGGCGGCTGCATCGGTTATGGATTTCGGTTTAGCGGCAGTCTTTGCCATCAGCCGTTCCCCTTTTCTGTTTTTCTCTTTTCATAACGGAGCGCCAGGCGCAGCATATATATCAACCCGCCCCACACCAAAGGCACAATCACCAGCATCAGTACAACAGCTTCCGGATTCATTATTTTCTGTTCTCCAATCCCTTAACAAGATTTTTATTAATAAACAGCAGCACAGCTATCACCAATCCCCACTGGAACAAGACCGTCCCTGCATTTTCTATATGAAACGGATTCCACCACTCAGCATCCCAGGAAACTGACGATACCAGCCACCACACTATCAGCACAACCGCCTGAAACGGCACTACATACTTCATCATCACATCATACCATTTGCCAACCTTTATATCGCTCCCCTCATCGTTAATAACTTTTTCACGGAATGAGGTAACCCCGTGTTTAATAATAGCAAAGGAAATAAACGCGCCGCTCACCATCAGTCCCACGCCCCAGACCCAGTCCTGATTAATCAGCAGCTGTGTGCTGAATGCAGAAGGGAGCCCCAGCAGCGCACCAAGTATTAACACATATATAATAGCGCGCCTTCTGTTTACGCCTGCATCAATAAAGGTCCGTGTGGCAAGCTCCACCATGCTGATAAGGGAAGTTAATGCTGCAAAAAACAATGCAAGGAAAAACAAAGATGCCAGGATAAGATTCAACACGGGACTGCCGGTAATCTTTTCAAAAAGCTGCGGGAGAAATATAAACGTAAGCCCCGTATTAGCCGGTCCCGATTTAGATATCTCTACCATTGCATCGGCGGAGCTGAGTGAAAACACGGTGGAAAAAATCATCATGCCGCACAGCAGAGAAATTGCATTATTGCCGAATCCGATAAGCGCTGCATTCAGGGCAATATCTTCCTTCTGCCGCATATATATAGCATAGGTCATGATAAGCCCCCACCCTGCGCCGGTATCCCAGGCATTCTGTGTCAGTGCGTTCAGCCATACTTTGTAGTCGGTCAGCTTTGCAAGATCAGGAGTGAAGAAATAGTTAAGCCCGTCAATTGCTCCCGGCAGCGTAACCGCACGGATAAATAAAATCACTAAGATAATCAGCAGGGAAGGGACAAGATACTTGGCAACTTTTTCAATCCCCTGCGATACACCGCGGTACACAATAGCTCCGCAGATGCCGATAACAATAAGATGAAACACAGCAGGCATATATCCCGCGGAAAAAGCATTCCAGTAATCAAGATGGCTTTCGGCTGCAAACAAATCCCCCGTTACTGCGGAAGAAAAATACTTCAGGCACCAACCCGTCACCACGGAATAGTAAAACATAATTGCTGTTGCAACAAAAACAATAAATGCACCCATCCATGCATACTGCTTGCCTGCTGTTGCAGCTATAGCTCCTATCGGCCCCTTACGTGTGGATTTACCCAGTGCAAACTCAGATATAATCAGCGGCAGCGACCAGAGGAATAAAAAGATAACCCACGGAATCAAAAAAGAACCTCCGCCGTTCTGCGCAACCACCCTGCTGAAGCGCCAGATGTAGCCCGTTCCCACCGCTATGCCCAGCGTGTAAATGATT
>CAYYJL010000480.1:0-574 GCA_964472245.1 uncultured Ignavibacteriaceae bacterium
ACAATGACCCAATTGAGTCATTTTGAGTCAGATATGGAAAGAGGTGTGTTGGTACGGCGGATATAGATAGAGGGTTAAAATTGTGGGTATTTTTGCCATTTTAGCTGCGTATTCATGCGGAAATTTTAACGGTATGTTTTACCCCGGCAGATTAACGCTAAGGATAAACACAAAATATTAAAAGCTTAAGGAAAATACGATAAACAGATGGCAGACATAAAACCACGGCCTAATCATCATTTGTATCTTGAGGTCTTACGAAATATGACACCGGAACAGCGGCTGATGAAAGCATTTGAACTTTCGGAAATGAGCAAGCAGCTTTTCATGCAGGGGTTGAGATCGCGGTTCCCTGAAAAATCGGAGCAGGAAATAAAGCAGATATATCTGGAACGGCCGAGCAAGTGTTACAACCGGAATTATTAATCCTACTAGTATAACCCGCCCCTTGATATATATACTCCTGTTACCCCTTCTTATTCCCCAATGCTTTTGCTACTGCCTGGGATTTTGAATTCACGTGCATTTTTTCATATATATGTTTTATGTGGTTGCGCACGGTTTCGTATGAGAT
>CAYYJL010000480.1:584-2874 GCA_964472245.1 uncultured Ignavibacteriaceae bacterium
GATGAAGAGATTTTCTGCTATCTGACGGTTGGAGTCACCGCGGGTGAGCAGCTGAAGGATTTCTGACTCACGGGAGGTGAGGTCGTAATCATTGTTGTCCGGTTTTTCCTTTCGGAAATGTTCTATCACTTTACGGGCAATAACCGGATGCATGGGAGAGCCGCCGTGGTAAGCATCCTCCAGATAGGCGGGAATTAATGCCGGATCTGTTTTCTTAAGCAGATATCCATCCGCACCGGAAAGTAAAGCACCAAAAACCATCTCATCATCCTCCAATACCGTAAGCATAATAATTCTGGCACCGGGGTAGTTGGTTTTTAGCAGGGGAAGACTTTCCACTCCGCTTTTACCCGGGAGATTAATATCCAGGAGGATGAGATCGCAATTTTCCCTGAACTTAAGTGCCTCTTCCGCTGAACCAAAAGCACCTATGCAGGAAAAAGCAGAACTATCATCAAGAAGTGCCTTAAGCCCATCGCGGAAGTTGCGATGGTCCTCAATCAGAATAACGCGGAGTGAATTCATACCCAAAGATTAACAGAAATTATACAGCAATCAATAACCCAAACGAGTTAATTCTATGGAAAAATGAACCTTCAGACCGCCGGAGGGATTGGGGGTAAAGGCAAGTTCTGCCTGTAGCTCTTCTGCGCGCTTTTTCATATTGTTAAGCCCGTTGCCGCCGCGGGAGGAGCCATTACCTGATGAGGGGAGCCCCTTGCCGTTATCGGTGAGGGTGATCATTAACCGCCCGTCTGTTTGAGCAATGGAGAGCCAAAGCGTATCTGCGCCGGAGTGCCGCATGACATTATTAATTGCCTCCTTGAATATCATATATATATTACGCCTTACTTCTGCTGCAATGGGTAGCTCCGGAAAGACGGATATATCCGGCAGGTACTGTATTGATGCGGCTGCACTGAGCTCACCTGCCAGACTATGGATTCGCGAGACAAGGTTAGGGAGTGTATCAAAGCGGGGGGAGACGGACCATACGATATCACTCATTGCATCTTCGGCCTCACGCAGCAATCCCCCGGTTTTATCCAGATACTGAAGGGAAAGGGCTGCATCGGAATGAAATTTATTCTTGGCAGTTTCCACATAAAGCCCTGCCCCGCCTACGGTTGAGGCAAGGTCATCGTGCAGATCGCGTGCAATTTTATCACGGATTTTCTGGCGCTCTTCAAGTAATTCCTTCTGACGTTCAAGCTGTTTTATTTGCTCCTTATATCTGCGCCGGACTGTATATAAAATGATGCCGGCAAATGTGGAAAGGAATGCAACAGTCATGAGCAGGCGGAACCACCAGGTAGCCCAAAACGGTGGAACAATAACAATGGTTAAAGCAGTGCCTTCATTGTTCCAAATACCAGAACCGTTAGAACCCCTGATGCGGAAGGTATAGGTGCCCGGCTTCACTTCTGTATAGTTAGCGAAGCGGCGTTGGCCGGAATATATCCAGTCCTGATCAATGCCTTCCAGCATGTAAGCATATTGATTTTTGGAAGGAGATTCGAAAGCAAGCGCTGCGAATTCAAACGAAAAAAAGTTTTGTGAATAAGACAGAGTAATAACCGAGTCCTTCAGCAGCGAAGAATAATCTTCATTTTTAATAAGAAATTTTGTAAAGGCAAGGGGAGGCGGAGCGGTGTTAATGGATATATCTTCCGGATAAAAGGAAACAGACCCGCCGACTGTAGCAAAAAAGAACCTGCCAGATACACCGGCATGGAAGCCATTTTGATTAAATTCATTGGAGGGGAGCCCGTCTTCAGTTGTGAAGTTTTGGATTGCTCCCGTTTCCGGTATATACCGTGAAAGACCTTTGTTTGTGGGAATCCACAGGGCACCGTGTTTATCTTCCAGAATGCCGTACATGGAGTCATCCGCAAAACCGTCTTTAGCGCCGGTTTGTTTATAGGAAAAGGAGTTTCCCTTCGGTTCAAGTACATACATCCCCCCTCCCAGGGTAGTTAAGCGCAGTACTCCTCTGCTGTCCCGGTGTATATACATTATTTTATTTCTGCCGGGCAGATAGTTTGCACTGTCTAAGCGCAATATGTCGGTAAAGGTATTTGTGTTTGTATTAAATTTGAATAAGCCCTCTGCATCAGCACCAAGCAGAAGGGTTGAGTCATTATCCTTCCGGCTGCAAAGAATGGTTTTACCTTTAATCATCAACTTTGCCGGGTCAGGCATAAAATGACTGAATTTGCCGGTTTTAACGTTCAGAAGATAAAGCCCGTTGGAAGTGCCAAGCCAGATATTGCCGGATTTTGCGGGGGTA
>CAYYJL010000481.1:0-2872 GCA_964472245.1 uncultured Ignavibacteriaceae bacterium
TATCCAAAAGGATGATAACATCTTCATTGGATTCAACCATTCTTTTTGCTTTTTCTATTACCATATCAGCAACCTGAACGTGGCGGTCTGCCGGTTCATCAAAGGTAGAACTGATGACTTCCGCCTGTACACTGCGCTCCATATCCGTTACTTCTTCCGGGCGTTCATCAATCAACAGAATGATAAGTTTTGCTTCCGGATGATTACGGGTAATTGAGTTTGCAATTTTCTGCAGCAAAATAGTTTTACCGCTTTTAGGAGGCGCAACAATAAGACCTCTCTGTCCTTTACCAATAGGGGCAAGTAAATCCATCACACGCATGGAGTATTCGCCGGGGACTGATTCGAGGGTTATTTTTTTGGTTGGATATACGGGGATAAGGTTGTCAAATAGTGTGCGTTCTCTGATTTCTGAAGGGTCTTTTCCGTTTACTGCTTCAACTCTCAGAAGTGCAAAGAAGCGTTCTCCGTCTTTTGGGGGTCTCACCTGCCCGCTGACAAAGTCTCCCGTTCTAAGCATAAACTTTTTAATCTGTGAGGGTGAAACATATATATCATCCGGTGAAGGGAGATAGTTGTAATCTTTAGAGCGGAGGAACCCGTAGCCGTCTCCCAATACTTCCAATACACCGCGTGAAAACGTCAGACCATCCTTGGATGTCTGCGCCTCAAGAATCTTAAGGATAAGTTCCTGTTTACGTAAATCACTGTATCCGATAATTCCCAAATCTTTTGAAATCTGGTACAGTTCAACTATTTTTTTTGATTGAAGTTCTGCAATGTCCATTGGCATTTTTGTTACCTTTTATTATTCCTCATGTTGTAATTAATTAAATAAAAATCTGTTTTTGGTTTGCCAGGTATGATTTAACCGCACCGATTAAATACATACTGCCGGTAAACGCAATAATGTTTTCATTGTTAAACTCTGTTTCTGCTTTTTTGAAGAATTCTTCAACAGATTCATAAGCAATTGCATTCATGCCCGCTGCTTTTGCTGCGCCGGATAATTCTGCGGTTGTAGTTCCGCGTTCAAATTGCAGTGGAAGTATCCGGAGGGTATCTGTTAATTCTCTTAATTTTGCCATCATCTCTGCAATGTTTTTATCTGCCAGTGCAGAAAAAATGACGGTTAGTTTTTTATTCTGAGTATTGTATCGTTTTATTTCCTGAACAAATGATTCTATACCTGAAGTATTATGTGCGGAATCCAAAATAATTATTGGCGACTCTGATATGATTTCAAACCGGCCGGATATCCCGGTGTTTGATACTACGCTCTCAATTCCTTCCTGAATAATTCCTGCATTCAGCGTGGGTAACACTTCTGATACCGTTAATACCGCTAATGCTGAGTTCAAAAACTGATGTTTACCCTTAAGGGGAGGAACAATTCCGGAGATAATTAAATCGTCTTTGTTAAAATCATATTTTTCAGGGTAAATTGCAACAAATCTTTTAATTTTCTTAATATTTGTGTTTTTCTCCCCGGCTATCCGTTCGAGGACCATTTCCGCCTCTTCCGGCAGATCACCGATAAAACAAGGCACCCCTTCCTTTATAATCCCCCCTTTTTCTGCCGCAATCTCAGCAAGCGTACTCCCCAGAATATTGGTATGCTCCAAAGATATTTGAGTTATCACCGAAGCCAGCGGAGTTACAACATTAGTGCTATCTAATCTGCCGCCGAGTCCTGTTTCAAGAACAACATAATCTGCCTTCTGCATGTTGAAGTAAGCAAAAGCCATTACCGTGGTTACTTCAAAAAAAGTTAAACCGCTGTTCAGTATATATTCCTTGTGCTCCAGCCAGAACGATGCAATAAAGCTGTTATCAACAGGAACCCCGTTTATCCTGATTCTTTCATTAAACTCTACAAAATGCGGGGATGTATATAATCCGGTTTTATATCCTGCACGTGTTAATATACTGGCAATAAAAGCTGCCGTACTCCCCTTGCCTACCGAACCGGCTATGTGAAAATATTGTAATCCCTTATGTGGGTTGCCGGCTCTTTCAAGAAAATCTATCGTGGGCTGCAATGAAAGTTTAATCCCGCGGTTGCGCAGTGCAAAGAGTTCAGATATATCAAATGATGATGCTGTCATCACGATAAATCAATGCTTCCTGTTAATTCAGAAATCTTTGCAATATTTTGCTGCGTGCAATAATGCAGCAACCCCTCCAGCATTTCTTCTGCCGCCTTGGGATTAATAAAGTTTATGGTACCCAGCTGAACTGCTGAGGAACCAGCCAGTATGAATTCCACAACATCCTGCCAAAGGGATATACCGCCGATACCAATAACCGGAATATCCGTATTCCGTTTAATTTCCAGCACTTTTGCCAGAGCAACCGGTTTAATTGCGGGACCCGATAATCCGCCGGTGATGTTTTTTATTTTTGGTTTCCGTTTCCAGATATCAAATGCTGTACCTACCAGGGTATTAATCGCAGAAACAGCATCCGCCCCTTCTGTTTTGGCAATTTTTGCAAACTCCGATATACGGGCAACATTGGGGGAAAGTTTAATAGTCAGAAACTTATTAGTGGCGGCACGGGTCATTTCCGTAATTTTACCGACCATTACAGGGTTGTTGCCAAATTCCAATCCCCCGTCTTTAACGTTGGGGCAGGAAACATTAATTTCATAACCATCTATCCGGGATTCACTTTCCAGAATCCTGACGCACTCTACATACTCTTCGGGGGAAGAAGCGGCAATATTACAAATTAAGGCAGAAGTATGTGTTCTATGAATCGCAATCTTTTTATTCAGGTATTCCTCAACGCCGACATTAGCAAGCCCGATAGCATTAATCATTCCGGATGGAGTTTCCACCACCCGCTGCGGGGCATTACCTTGGCGCGG
>CAYYJL010000482.1:0-2871 GCA_964472245.1 uncultured Ignavibacteriaceae bacterium
TCTTCTTGTCTTCCTTCTTGATCTGACTTATTTGCGGAGGATTGCGTAGTATGAGGTTTGCCCATCCGGAATATCTTCAGTTATTGTATTTACTCCCCGTACTGCTGCTGATTGTATTTTATTATCTGCGGTCGGGAAAAAAACAGATTCAAAAATTTGCACAGCTGCAGATATTTTTTTCTCTGCTGACATATGTCAGTACTACTAAGAATAATCTGAAGATATTTTTAGTATTGTTTGTTCTAACACTCCTGACACTTGGATTAGCTAATCCACAAGTTGGCAGCAGGATAGAAGAAGTAAAACAAAAGGGGATTGAGATATATATTCTCCTGGATATCTCACAAAGCATGACAGCAGAAGACCTGGCCCCCAACCGCCTTGAAAAAGCAAAAAATGAAATTGGGGCGTTGCTGCGTAAACTCAAAGGAGACAGAATTGGGCTTATCATTTTTGCCGGAGATGCCTACATACAGTTCCCCCTTACCACTGATTATTCGGCAGCTGGTTTGTTTTTAAGTGCCGTGGATGTAAACTCCATTCCCAAGCCGGGAACGGCTGTAGCATCAGCGATAAATCTTGCGGTTGAATCCTTTGATTACGATTCCCCATCGCGTAAAACCATAGTGGTGATAACGGACGGGGAGGATCATGAAGGCGATTTAGATCAGGCAATTTCTCAGGCAGAGGAGAAAAACGTGACAATTTATACCATTGGGATGGGCTCTCCGGATGGTGCACCAATTCCCCTGTATGATGCGTCTAAAAGAAGAATCGGTTTTAAGCAGGATGGCAGCGGTAATACGGTTATTACAAAACTTGATGAATCCACTCTGCAGAAAATTGCTTCATCCACAGGAGGAAACTACTATTTATCCTCACCGGGCAGGAACAATTTGGATGAAATTCATGAGGATTTGGAAAAGATTGAGAAAAGTGAATACGGTTCACAAATGATTACTGATTATGATGACAAATATTACTGGATGCTTTTACCCGCTTTGTTTTTATTGATGATAGAAATGTTTATAAGCAGCAGGAATAAAAAGGCAGGAGATACAATATGAAAAAAGTTTTTTATCTGCTTCTTTTCAGTTTGGTTTTTGTCCCGTCCGTCAGCGCACAAAATATCCGTACCCTTAATAATGATGGTGTTGAAGAATATGAAAAGAAGAATTTTGCCGAAGCTGAATTGAAATTCAGAAAAGGGAAGGATATTGAGCCGGATAATAAAACCGTAAACTTTAACCTTGGCGGGGCATATTATAAACAGGATAAATTTGAAGAAGCGCTGAAGACTTATAATGAATCCATTGCACAGCTGAAGGATAAGAAGGATAAATCAGCGGCGTATTATAATCTTGGCAACACACTCATGAAGCAGGAAAAGTATAGGGAGAGTATTGAAGCTTACAAAAATGCGCTGAAAAATAATCCCTCTGATGCAGAAGCCAAGTATAATCTTTCCTATGCTCTTAAAAAGCTTTCTGAGCAGCAGAACCAAAATAAGGATGATAAGAAAGACGATAAAAAAGAGGATAAAAAAGACGACAAGAAAGATCAGCAAAACAAAGATAACCAGAACAACGAGGATAAAAAGAAAGACGATAAACAGGAAAATCAAAATAAACAGGATCAGCAGCAGCAGCAAAACGGGCAGCAGAAACAGCAGGAAAAACCAAAGATTTCCAAAGAGGATGCTGAAAAGATTCTTGGCGCAATGAAGAATAATGAAAAGGAAATTCAGAAGAAACTCCGCAAAAAGACCGGAGCAAGAGTGCAGGTTGAAAAGGACTGGTAGTATAGCTATGAAAAATTTTTCATATATATTGCTTTTAGCAGGTTGTTTATGGCTAATCGCCTCCAAAGAGACTGGTGCCCAGTCTTTCCAGGCATCAATCAACTCGCGGAATATTACTACCGACGATGCATTTGAACTTTCCTTTACCTACAGCGGGAAGGATATAAACGGTGTTTCCGGATTTTCAGCCCCTACCTTTACAGATTTTAAGATAGTTTCCGGCCCAAACCAATCCACCAGTATGCAGATTATTAATGGGGCTGTTTCGGGCCAAAAATCATTTTCCTATTATTTACAGCCGATTAAAGCAGGAAAGTTTACCATCGGCTCAGCGAGTGTAACCGTAAGCGGGCAGAAATTAAGCACGGAACCGATAACAATTGAGGTGAGTAAGGGCTCCGGTAAACCAAAGAAGGATGAATCCTCTGATATTGATATGGCGGAAATTGCTGAAAATCTATATATAAGAGCAATTGCCGATAAAATATCTGTCTATACAGGTGAGCAGGTTACGGTTACCTATAAACTATATACCAGGTTAAATATTTCCACGCCTCAGATCAATAAACTGCCTGAGTATCAGGGTTTCTGGTCAGAGGAGATTGATATGCCAAATGTTATTAACTTTTCCAGGGAAACCATAGACGGCATTGTATATAATGTAGCTACATTAAAGAAGGCAGCACTCTTCCCGCAGAGGGCAGGAGAACTGACTGTCACAGCTTACGAACTTAAAATTCCTGTGATTATTCAGAGGAAGAAAAAATCTAATGACCCGTGGGGCGATTTTTTTAACGATCCATTTTTCCGTACTACGGAGACAGTAGAATATACCGCTAAATCCAACCAGGTTAAGATTAAGGTTCGTGAACTTCCGCCTTCTGATAATATTGATGGGTTTACAGGATCTGTCGGGGATTTTCAGCTTTCCGGCACTGTTGATAAATTAAATGTAAAACAGGGAGAGCCGGTCCGGCTGCAATATATAGTTAAAGGAACAGGAAATATCTCACTCATAACCCTGCCGGAGTTTGAACTGGGTGCTGGAATTGAAAAGTATGAGGATAAAA
>CAYYJL010000483.1:0-2869 GCA_964472245.1 uncultured Ignavibacteriaceae bacterium
TAAAAGCGCTCAGGGATGAGATTGTTGCGGGGGAGTATATACCGGAGCCCTACCGCCGGTTTTATATTGAGAAAAGTTCCGGCGGCAGCAGACCGTTAAATTTGCTCACGGTAAAAGATAAAATAGTTCAAATGGCGGTTAAGGAGTATTACGGCCCGCTTATCGATAAAAAGTTCATTAACACCAGCTATGCATACCGGCCGGGTAAAAGCCACGTTAAAGCCATCGGGCGCATTCAGGATTATATTCAGAGGAAGTATAACCACATTGCTCCGTTTGACATAGATAATTATTATGACTCCATCCCTCATGATCTTTTAATGGAAAAGTGCATACCGTTTTTTAACAGCCCTCAGATTCTGGAAATTATATCCATGTGGATAAAAACAGGGGCAGTCCACCATGGCAAGTATATGTCCGCCGGCAAAGGGATTGCGCAGGGGGGTGTTATCTCGCCTTTGCTTTCCAATATATACCTTCATGAGTTTGATGCTGCTCTTAAGGAACGCAGTATTAACAACGTTCGTTATGCGGATAACATTGTTATTGTATCCAAAGCGGAAAGCGAGCTGCAGGAGCAATATGAATTTGCTGTCGGGTATCTTAAATCAAATCTGCATTTATCCATAAATGATAATCCGGAGCCGTATAAAACCGCTGAAGCAGGGTTTAGTTTTTGCGGAATTGCATTTAAGAAAAACCAAAAATCCATTGATGATAAAAGATTTGAGGGCTTCAGGAAAAAGATACCCGGATATGCTGTCGGTATACCTATAGGGGAACTTCCGGTACAGTTAAACCTTCACCTGGATGGCATCCGCCGTTATTACGGTTTTATTGATGCGGTGCTTCAACTGCGCGAGCTTGATGAAATACTTGAAGATGCATTAGCTTCCAGGTTTCGTTCGGAATTCAGAAAGCAGAGCATTAAATCATTTAAGGATGCCAAGGCAATACTCTTCCGGATTAATCCGATCACCATTACAGAGCCGGAGCACAAAAAAGAATTTGTTAACAGGGTACTCACAAAAACAAAAAATAAGCCTGTTAAAACAGCTCCTCGGGTTAACTCTGCCCCGGTTTCAAACAATGCCGCAACTATGGTTCCTGAAACAGTACAAGGGGAATCTGAAGATCTTAAAAAAGATGAAATCAATAAAACGGCAACAGTGCCTGAAAAGAAGAAGAATCCGCCATCGGTAATTACCCAGGAGACCCTTGCCAGGATAGAAAAGTCAGCAGAAAATAAGGTAATCAGGAAAAAGAAAAAATTTCACAAAATCTGGTTCACTAATCTTGATTTATGCATCACCACACCGGGCACCGTGCTGGGAAAGAGCGCAGGTAATATTGTGCTTCGTTATCAGGGTAAAATAACTAAGAGTGTTTCCATGAAAAGTATTAAAAATATATTAATTGCTTCAAAAGGGATATCCGTATCATCAGACCTTGTGCACACCGTTGCCGAGCAGGATATACGGTTAGATTATTTTGACGGCATCGGCAGGCCGGTTGCATCTTTGATACCCGCGGCGGGGCAGTTTTATTCCATAGGTAAATATCAGATGGATGCTGCTGCGGGGCAAAAAGCATTTAGCATATCCTGTGACCTGATTAAAGCTAAGTTAAAAAATCAGCTTGCACTGATAAAATATTATTCAAAAAACAAAAAAATAGCGGGACAAAATAAAACCGATACGGAGTTTTTTGGCAAACAGGTTGCAAGATCACTTGAACTGATAAGAGAGCTGAAATTTGACGATAAAAATGAATGGCGCAACAAGCTGATGGGTTTTGAAGGAGCAACAGGCGCAGCATACTGGCAGTGCATAAAAACTCTGATCCCCGCGGAATATAATTTTGAGCGGAGAGAACACCATGGCAGCCAGGACCTTGTTAATATGATGTTTAATTATGCATACGGTGTACTTTATACAAAGATGCACAGTGCGGTAACCATAAGCGGGCTGCACCCGAATATCAGTTTTTTGCATGCGGAACAAAAAGGAAAGCCGACCCTTGTGTATGATTTAGTGGAACCATTCCGTGCTCCTATAGCGGACAGGACAATTGTGACTATTTTAAATCTGAAAATGAAGGTTGCCTCAGAAGGCGGGGCATTAAATAAAGAAACTAAATCAATTATCCTGCGCCGTGTATTGGACCGGTTTCATACGGAGTTTACGCATCATGAAAAGAGAACCAGTTTTTCCGAAATATTTCCGGAAAATCTGAAAATGCTGTTGAAATATCTTACAGGGGAAGGAGGCAAATATAAACCGTACCTATCCAAATGGTAAAATACAGAAAACGGTATGAGAAGTTTCTAAATTCAGATGAAAACAGCATAAGTATAATAAAATCAAAGGTTTAGGTCGCCCTACTTAAAGTAAGTGAAAATTTTAAAAACTTCTCAACCCTCTAATTGTCTTAAAAACCGGCGGGGGTATGAGAAGTTTCAAAAAATCAACGGCTTTTTTGAGCTGAAAACGGCTCTTTAAAATGGAAATTTTCTCAAACCTCAATTATATAAAATTACTAGTGCAGGTATTAGAAGATTTTTAAGTCTAAAATAATTGGAATAAGGGCTGAAAACGCAGTATTGCCATGCCATTGTGCGAAAACACGTTAAAAATGAAGCTGCCGGTATAAGAAAAAAACCGGCGGTATGAGAAGATTTTAAGTAACAGGAGACAAGTATATGAAAAACAAGGAATTAAATAAAATTTGGAAATTATCCGGAAAGCACTTAAATTTACAAGTACTTGAAGTAAATGCTCTTATAGAAGATTCCTTGCTAAGAAGGATTGAGACTTGTACCCAATAAAATTAAAGATCTCTCCTGATTTTATCTTATAGAAGATTCCTT
>CAYYJL010000484.1:0-2868 GCA_964472245.1 uncultured Ignavibacteriaceae bacterium
ACCGGAATGTTTTGTCCCTACCGGGACAATTATTTTTTTTGATTTCCCATTTTTCTAGAAACCTCATCTCCCTCCGGGAGATTGCAATATCAGATATATATTGTTCAATTTTTGCCGCGGATTGTTTCTGTTTCCCCCTCTTTAACGAAGTTAGAGAGGGGGATTAAGGGGGTGAGTCTTTTGTATATACCACAAAACCCGTATCATCGCACCGCAACCAAAAATGAATTTTAAACCCACACCATCAACAATCTTTTCCCCACCAACATGCGACCATTCCATGGTCGAAATCACTTTTCTAATCCGTCTTGCTATAGACATATGATGCCTCCGGCATCATATCATCGACACCTCGCCGCATCCGATATGAATTTTCAACTCTAACCTTTGAACTCTCAACTCTAACCTCTCAACTACCCCGCAATTTCCGGATTTTTCTGCTTTAGCAACTCACCAAACAAAGCTGTGAAATGGCTGTACTCCTCATCACTCGTATCCGCCTTAGATTTTACCGTAAACACTGTTTTACATAAATTAAATGAATAAGCAGGATTTTTTGACTTAACCGCAACATAAGGTGAACTCACATCCACAAACCTCACCTGCTTAAAATTTTCCCATGGTATATATAATGAAGCAGGATAAAACGCAGAACTCCCCTCAAGTTTCAGCTCCATGCCGTATTCAGTAAAATGCACCCGGCAGCGCTTCATCCCCGCTTTGGCATACCAGATCAGCGAGGCAGCAGCGCCCAGCCCCATTAACCCGAATGTAAAAATAAAAAATCCCGCCTCCGATTCCAGCAGCTGCGGGAAGAACTCCAGCGCCCCAATCAATACCGCCATACAAAGAAACGGAGGCAGCACCAATGCCGCAACCACAACCCCTGTCCTCTGCATATATAATGTGTACTCCTTCATACCATGCTCCTCGTATGTAATATTGGTTTGTCCGCAAATCGTCCGGGAACAAAAAAGGGCTGTGCAACATAATCACACAGCCCTTAAATGGGATAACCTGAAGAAAAATTTTAATACATTAAGTTAATAAAGATGGTAGCAGTAAAACTTCCTGCTTCCAGGCGGTAAATATATATACCACTTGGCAGATTGGAAGCGTTGAACTCAGCAATATGGAATCCTGACGGAAGCTCTCCGTTAACCAGAACTGCAACTCTTTCTCCGATTGCATTATACACACTCAGCGTAACCATGCTCTGCTCTGCGAGCGTAAAGTTGATGGTGGTAGCCGGGTTAAACGGATTCGGATAATTGTTGCCGAGTGAAAATACCGCCGGTGCGGTAAAATCAACTTCAACTTCAGGTGAATAAACGGTTGTTCCGTCAAAATCAATTTGTTTCAGGCGGTAGGTATAATATCCAACTGCATCCGGTCTGTCTGAATATGAATATTCAGAACTTTCAGCAGTGGTGCCTCTGCCAGCCACAAATCCGATTTTTTCAAAATCTCCCGCTGCGGATTTTCTTTCAACTTCATATCCCATGTTATTGGTTTCTGAAGCTGTCTGCCACCGGAGGGAAATTATATCAGCTGACTGGTTTGCCGTAAAGGAGGTAAGCTCAACCGGTGTATATCCGCCTGCTGTGGCAATAAAGCCTATTGCACCGGCAATCATGGCATTACGCCCGCCACCGCCGCCTGCAACCGGAACTACATAACGCGGGTCAGCAAAGTATATAACCGTATTATACGTTGCTCCATCGAACCCAACAGCTGCAATTGAATCAGCGGCAGTTCTGCCCTGATGTTTGGCTAAAGCCATACCGCCGGGACGCATGGTTACTGCATCCACATAAAAATTAGCTGCGCCTGCAGCCATGGAATCCATTGCTCCCGGTCTTACTGCAAGTCCGGTGATTTTTCTGTCCGTTGTGGTTGCGCCGTTATCGCTGACATAAACAAATTTCATCATCATATGAGATAATGTTGTATCTATATTTGGAGCACCGGTACGGCTGTAATTGTAACCGAAATCTCCGCCGAAAACAATCAATGACTTTTGGTCACTTGCTGTTCCGGAATTCAAAAATGCTTTTAGACTGTCGCGGTATGCAGCCGGAAGAAACGACGGTGTAATAAAACTTGTTTCTACAAGGAATAAAGTTTTATAATTACGGAATGATGTCGGTGCGGCAGGGTCACGATAAATAATATCGTAGGCAAGTCCGGACTGAGCAAACGTTGCTTTTACTGAATCGTTATCGGCCTTCTTTAACCCTATTTGGGTTGCAGTACCGAGTGTGGTATCCTGTAATACTACCAGGATTTGATTTTGTGCCTGAAGACTGATTCCCGCAGCCAGCATCACAAACATAAAAAACGTACAAAGTTTTTTCATGGGTGCCTTCTTTTTTTGATTGATGTAAAACTTCTCTACAGTTAAAATAGTAAGATTTTTTCATATTATACTAATGATTTTTTCGAGAATTCTGTAATTATTATGGTATTTTAGAAGTATCTTAGAACATACATGATTACTGCCTTAATTATTTAGAATTTTTTGACTATTTCCTTAATAAATAAGCCGGGCCCTGCGCAGCCGCATTTTCCCATTTCCTTTTGGAGCTCTTGCATGAACACAATTGAACTTATTCGTAAAAAAAGAAATAAACAGCCGCTTACCACGGATGAAATAAACTATCTTATTGCATCCTACACTGCCCAAAAAACTCCCGATTATCAGTTTGCCGCTTTCCTTATGGCGGGTTTTCTGAACGGATTCAGCAAGGAAGAAACTGCCGCGCTCACCTCAGCCATGCTGCACAGCGGCAAGGTGATAGACCTTTCAGCCATTCCGGGTATTAAGGTTGATAAACACTCTACCGGCGGTGTGGGTGATAAGACTTC
>CAYYJL010000485.1:0-2867 GCA_964472245.1 uncultured Ignavibacteriaceae bacterium
TAAAATTTTTCTTTTCACAGAGTGTCAGAATGGATTCTGTGGATTTTTTATAATCCTCAATTTTTGCCCCGGCGTTTGCAATTCTGGCCGCAAGCGCGCTCCCAATACCTTCAACTGAGGCGAGAGAATTGAGTGATGCTTTGAGTACTGAGGAGGCCGAACCATATTTGTTTATAAGAGAGGAAACACGGCCTGAGCCGATGCCTTCCACAGCCAGCAATAAACGGAGATGGGGAAACTCGGTTATGGTGTCCGGAGACAAAATGTCAGCCCCTTACATCTAAGGAGTCAACAATGCCGACGATGATGGTATTGACAGGTGCATTTTTATGTCCCAAAATCTGTTGAACTGCGTCCCCCTCCTGAGTAATGATAACCGTTTCACCAATACCGGCGCCGGTTAGGTCAATTGCGATAATTTCTGATGACGGTAAATATTCCCCGGAAAGGGAAACGGGCTGTACCATAAGAAGCTTGTGCCCCTTAAGGTTCAGGTCCTTTTGTGTGGAAACAATGTTCCCTTTAACTTTTGCCAGAATCAACTTTTACCACATCGCTTTCCTTGGAATTATTTTTTCCGCGGAACATGATTGAAAGCGGAAGGAGGATAACATATGCGATAAAAAGAATCACCGGAGCAGCAACTAAGGAAGCGGTGCTGTCCCACGGGCCAATAGACATGGCAAAGAAGCCAACAATGATAAGCACAACTGCAACACCAAAAAGAATGTAATTATTTTTGGTCCAGTAAATGCTGAACGGTGACTGAAAACTCTTTTTTAAGGATTTAACTTGTTTATTCTGTTTTACTTTTGCCATTTGGACTCCATAAAAAAAATAAAGCCCAGTGCTGGGGGATACACTGGGCTGTCTTTACAAGGTCCGTAGGTCAGGGGAGAAACCTACAGACAAGACATTCAAACTTAACACTTTCCTGCCTCCCAGTCAAGCGAAAAATCAGTTATTTACTGATCTGATAAACAATTTTTCTGATTGTGTCGAACTGCAGATAAGGATACTGTTCTCTGATAGTATCAATAGCATCACCTGCGCTGACCTTTTCAGCTCTCATTTGTTTGAATTTTTTTCTGATATGATAATCGCGCACTGCTTTTTCATCAATAAGTTGATGAGAATTCAGCAGATCATAGATATCATCGCTGATTAAATCAGAAAGCGGGTTATCCATACGTGCTTTTAGAGTGTTCATAGTACACTACCTTTCGAGTTAATTGATACAAATAAAAAAAGAACAAAAAGTATCAATAAATTCTGTAAGACCTCCGTTTAGCACAAATAACAAATGATTGAATTAGTTTAGTTCCCGCGGAAACTCAAAAAGGAATCAGGGAAATTTCCGTGGGTTCATAAATTTAGATGCAACAATAGGTAAAAAAGTTTCAAAAAACAAGGGAAGAAAATGCGGTCATGTGGTTTGGGGCACAGGGTGGGGGCGGCAACCTGTGGTCAAGTTATTCAGGAAAACATGCCTTTTATTCTTGAATTCACAGGACGAGATATTATCTTTGATTATTAAAAATGGAAATCTATATTGACCACCGAAGAATTCTTTGAATTATTTCTCCTTGAATTAAAGTCACGCCCCGAAATGCAGGGCTACTACAAGTTCCTTAATGACCCCTCATCCTTTGAATTCCGGAAGAACTATTTTCTGAAAAGACTGGATTATGTCGGAAAAAATGTACTGTCATCTCCGGGCAAATTGTGGGATTGCGGCTGCGGTTATGGGACACAGTGCCTTTTCCTGGCAATGAATGGAATTGAATCAGTTGGCTCCACCCTGGAATTTTATTTTGAAGCGATACAGAAGAGAAAAGAATATTGGTCACAATACGGTGATGTCAGTAAATTTGAGGTTAGGTACGAAAATATATTTGAAAATTATCCCGCCCCGGAAAGTATGGATTATGTGCTTGTGGGGGATACTCTGCATCATCTTGAGCCCATAGCTGAGGCACTGCGAATAATAAAATCAACCTTAAGATCAACCGGTAAAATAATAATCATTGAAGAAAACGGTGAAAATTTGGCGCAACGGATGATACTGTATGCGCGAAGGGGAAATAAGCGAATTATTGAAATGCACGATGAAAAACTCAATAAAAAGTACCTGATTGGTAATGAGAATATCCGGGGGCTTGCACAATGGGAATCACTTTTTCATGAAGCAGGTCTAACATTGAATCGTGACTCTGCTGAATATGTGCGACTGTTTTATCCGCCGTTTTACAAGATATTAAGCGGGGAAAAACTCAGTCATTTAGAAGACAAATTATACAAATCCAGTTCAATCCTGAAGAAATATTTTTATTTCGGGATGAATTTTACAGCGGGGAAAGGAACAATTTCTTAAAAATTTGGAATTAATTTCAAATTAAGATCATTTTTCTGAACGCCATTGAGTACAGCAAAAGTAATATGCGCAGAGCAAATAGTGAAAAGATACCTATTCAGCAAGACCGGTAATAATTCATTACTTTAATATTATGGTATAACTTACTAAGTTAGCAAATTAATATTTATTAATTTGGCTAGCGTTGGAAAAAGAATCAAATCAAAATCAGGGCTCATTTGTTTACCTCAATATATTCTACAAATGGAAAAATCTGATATTGGGGTTAGTGTTATTTGTTACAGTTCTCTCGGTTGTTATCTCCTATCTGATTCCTGAGAAATTCAGGGCAACAGCCGTGGTCATTATTCCTCCGGAATCTTCCGGGGGCTTAAGCGGATTGACCGGATTGCTCGGGGGAAAATCTTCAACGGCAGCGCTTGGCGCGAAATTTTTCGGAGTCTCATCATCTTCGGAGGACATGTTGCTTGGCATCCTCAATTCCCGTTCCTCT
>CAYYJL010000486.1:0-2863 GCA_964472245.1 uncultured Ignavibacteriaceae bacterium
GGTGCAATAATAGGCACGCCTGTCACGGAACCGCCAAAACCAAGATAGCGGATTCCAAGACTGTTGATTTCCGTCAGGTCTAATGAGCCAAGTACATCGGGATCTAAAGAGAAACCGTGTTTGATTGCCAGTTCAGCTGTATAACGGTCAATTTTATATTTCAGTTTAGCGTATCCTATTGTGGCTTTAATATCGTTTTTTAACTGTTCATATGACTTTTTAGGATACTCAACATAATCCTGTTTTTTACTGATAACCTTAATAAGGGAATAACCGTCGTTGGTTTTTATTGGACCGTATATATCACCGACTTCAAGCGTAGCTGCCACTTTGCCAATCTCCCCATAGAGAATTACAGGAAACCAGCCAAATTCTCCCCCTTTTCCTTTGGTTGATTTTCGTATGGTGAATGAATCCGCCAATGCACGGAAATCTGCACCGTTGTTCAGCATATCCATATATCCGGAAACCGCTTCCTGATTATCTGCAAGAATTTCCAGAATATTTACCTGTGCAGGATAGTGGATTTCCTTATTATACTTCTTGTAATAACTTTGTGCTTCTTCATCAGAAACGGATACCGAGTCGTAAAACTTTGCGCGCAGCGCCTGGAAAAGATAGTTATCCTTCCACATTTTTATATCTGCAAGAGCTTCCGGGGTTTGATGATAACCGAGGCGTTTGCCTTCTGCCGCAAAGGAATCCTGTTCAATGAATTTTTTTATTTTCAGGTGAAAGATGCGGAACAATTCTTCAGCACGGATATCTGCAAAGTTCAGCCCGTTAAATGCCTCAAGTAAAAAATACTTCCGCAGGGAATAATCTCTTCCGTCAACTGAAAAGAATGTTACCTTTTGAGAATCTGCCGGTATGGAATTCAGGAATCGGAGAACATCATGGGAATTAACTTCCAGTTTTTCCCAATCCGTTATCTTTTCTTCAATCTGTTTCTGCATCATTGTTTCATGCAGCTTTATAGCAAAGTACTTTAACAGAGGAAAACTGATGGTAACTTTTTTATCTTTCATGAATCCGGATATATACTTACGGTATAAAACCTGCTCTCTGCGGGCACGGAGAATTTTTTCCACGTCGTTGAGTTCATCTTCGCCGGTCATGGTGCGGGAAGTTTGCAGTATTTTATTGCGTATAAAAAAAATGTAGAATCCGTCGGGTGTATCCATTGGTCCTGTAAACTGACCGGGGTTCATCACAAACAATGAGTCTTCTATATAATCAGCCATTTGGCCGTAAACTATCTCTACCGGAGTTGTTTGTTCCGCTGCTTCTGCCCTTGCGGAAAGTATGGTATCAAATGGCACACCACGCTTCAGAAGGGTGTGTAAACTGAATATTTCCTGTTCATCGTCGGTGATAAGGTAATTAACCAGATAGGTGGTTCTGTACTTTTTGAGTGCTGCCCTTATTTCTTCCGGTGTTACCTTAACTTCATCCCTGATTTTCTTTTTATATAAAACATCCCGGGTAAACATATTCTCAAACGCCTCAGCAGCAATTTGAATCGCTTCAGTTGTATCCAGATTCTGCTCCAGTGCCTCGGCAGCCCAGAGCTTTTCAGCAACCAAAGATTTAAGGAACTCCAGGCGTGCTGCCAGATTTTTATCTTTGGCTTTCATACCAGGTTTAGGGTTCAGTTCAAACCGCATGGTGTATTCATCGGTAGTAATCAACTGACCGGCAACAATACCCACGGGCTTTTTTTCTGTAACGGATTGCCCAAACAGTCCTGTGTGGCAGATTAAGAGGAGAAATAATATTATAATTTTATGAATCATCCGGAAATAGGAAATTGCAAAACACAAAAATACCCCTTTTTTTGCAGAATTTCAGGCGAAAGTTTTTTGGAACAGGAGGGAAAAGAATTTCCCCTCCGAAGTTTTCCGGAGGGGAAACTATGTTATATCAGAATTCTAAACTAACGCCAATTGATGGGAGCAGTCCGATAGCTTCATCAATTTCAGCTTTTTGTAATCTCGGATTCCAACGGACTCTTTCCCCTTTGTTATTATAGACATTTTGGATATCCAGATAAGTGATCAATGTGTATCTTTCAAAAAACCAGCGTTTATCCACCCTGAGATCTAATGAATGAGTGTTTTTTGAACGCTCGGAATTATATAATGCTATGCTTTGCGAACCATCGAGATTAAATGGAGTCTGCGGTTTGCCCGTCGCATAACGGAATTTCATACTTGCTTCCCACCCGTCAGAAAATTTGTAACCTCCGCTCAGGTTGAAGATTACCGTCTGATCATAACTGCCGGTTCTTTCAACGCCGTCGAGTGCTTTAAATTTTGCCTCGCCAAGAGTCAGGTTTGCAATGCCGTAAAATGGTGTGTCGGAAAGTTTTTTCTGAACAGAAATTTCCACACCTCGTGCAATACCGCTTCCTTCACTGACAAGCGGTTCAAGACCAAAGCCGGAAAAATTATCCTCAGAGCCGGCAAAACCTGCACCGGTATTGGCAAGTACCAGATATGTCCTTAATGCAGATGCAGGATAATCATAATAATCTTTGTAATACCCTTCAACTTTAAGAATCGCATCTTCATTCAATCGGTAATCAAATCCAGCTATCAATTGGTTTGTTTTGATGCTCTTCAGGTCTTTGTTACCGGGAATAGCCGCCAGCCACAGATACGAGGGCGACTGCGTATATATACCACCGGAAATATTTATATTTAATAACGGATTAACCATGTAGGAAAGTGATAACCTTGGGCTGATATCGGATTTATCGGCAATCTCATCAAAGTAATCATACCGCAGACCGATACTTGCTCTTAATCGTTCCATAAACATCATGGTATAATTGGCAAACAATGATGATTTGAAAAAATTA